>CBFIDS010000082.1:0-8883 GCA_965661435.1 Roseivirga sp. | reverse complement strand
TTATTATAAGTGTTCTGTACTAAGCCCCAAGATGAGCTCAATAGATTGCTGAAATTTAAAATATCGATAGAAAAATCTAGCCTTTGCTCTTTCCACTTCAAACTTTGAACTACCCTAAGATCCATCCTCCAATTCCAAGGGGTATAACCCGCATAAGCTGAAGCGTACTCCCCTCTTCTCGATGATAAGTATGGGTCTTGGTTAATAAAGTTATTCATTGACAATCGTTGCGCTTCTTGGACGGGAGAAGAACCAATGAAATTAAAATTACTCAACTCACTTCCTGTAGGTATGTAAACCAGGTCATTATGAGGGATTCCATCACCGTTTGCATCACCAGCATAAGTGTAGCTAAAGCCTCCACCTCTCTGAATTTCATTGAATAAAGTGATTCTTGTTTCCCATTGATCATAAGCGAAGGCTTTGGTCACATTTACCCAAAACCTATGCTGATTGGCATATCTAGATGGACCCAATTGCGTAATATTCGGATTATCCACTACTCCTCTTCTAAAAAAGTTATCGCTGATCACAGGTGACTCCATAGAAGAGATATTCTCAGACTCTAAATAGTTATAGGCAGCTGAAGTAATAATTCCAAGGGGCCACTTTTTCTCAATCGTCACAAAAGTGTTCAAACTACTCCCTTTGCTTTCAGAGGTAAGAACATAAGCATCTTGTCCAGGGTTACCATTCGGGTCTAAGGCAAAATCTGTCGCAGGATTGAAGATTTCTCTAAAGTCGACTCCTGAAAGTGCAGTACTCGGTAAATTCAACCCATAGTTTTTAACAATAGGAGAATTGATATCGGTGGAATAAGTAACATCTGCAGTTATATTTAATCCAAAGACACTTACTGCTGCATTTAAATTACTTCGCCAGACTTGTGGTATCCTAAATTCTGGCCCAAGGACCATATAGTTGAAATAATCCGTGTTATCTACCTGATGATTAAGCCATGTTCCAGGTATCCTTCCATTGAATATTCCAGAGCCTCCAGTTATTATCATGTCATTGAGCCAAGAACTTTTGTATTCAAAAGAGAATCTAGGAGCAATTAGCATTGGAGTTTCTGGCAAAGAGGTGCTTGATAAGCTGATTTCTTCTCCTAATTCATTGAAATAAATTAGATCGTGAGCGTAATTTCCGTCAGGATTACCTACGTCTAAAACACCACCCTTTCGAGCAATTGCCTCATTGATCTTGTCTTCAGTATCGAAATAAAGTGGCTGTTCTAATCTTAACCCAAGCTTTAGACTTAAGCGATCTGATACCTCAAAGTCATCCTGAATATAAAATGAAGCCTGCCCAATACTGCTCTCAGATCTGTCCCAAGTATTATTCAAGGTGTTTTGAGTAAACGCTTGCCTAGACCTTGCGATCACTGCATCTAGGTTCCCTGAAGTGAAATAATTAACAAACTCTACTAAACTGTTGAATCCATTTCCAAAAGTTCCTCCGGGATAATTCAGGTCAAATGCTTCATAAGCATCGAAATTAAAAGAAGCATCGGCATTGAACCTTTCAAAAGACACTCCTGCTGAAAGAAAATGATCGCCTGTTTTATATGTAAAGTCATTACCTAACTGAAAATTAGTCTGATCGAGAGTATAATTAGCAGACAATGGATCATGACCTGCATAGATATAAGGATATTCTAAACGCTTGATCATCACTGCAGGCATAGGGCTGCTAAATGGGTCTCTGGTATCTATGGAGCTAGAAAACCCTGCAGTGAATTGATTGGATACATTTTCTGACCATTTGGAATCTAATTGTAGAACAGCTGAATGTATTTGACTTTTAGAAGAATGTCCAGAATTAGAAAACTGCATTATTGACTTATCTGGGCCTCTAAAACCAAGTATGTCTGACGAAGCATTGTTTTCTGAATATCCGTCAAAAAAATTATAAGTGAGTTGTAAACGGTGCTCAGGATTTATAAGCCAATCTAATTTCAGAAAGACCTTTTCACTATTTCTATTTCTACCGAAACGTTCGAATTCTCCCAGATTGTAACCATATGTTTGAGAAAAGAGGTCTCTTAAAAAGATCATATCAGATAACCGTGCTCTGTTTTCATTAGGCGCAATATCTCCATCTCTATTGACTACAAGATCTGAACCTGGTATCGTGTATTCCTCGAATTCTGCATTGAATGCATAAAACAATTTATTCTCGATGATCGGTCCAGAAACAGTAACCCCACCTTGAAAGAATGAATTATTGACTAGATCGTATTCTTCACCACGGACCTTAGAACCAGTGAGGCTTTGATTGTTATAAAACAAATAACCGTTAGCCTGCAGTTGATCACCACCACTAATCGTATTCATTTCTACATTAGCCCCCAAAAACCCAGACTTGGACACATCGAAAGGCGAGGCATCTACATTAATATTCTCTATGACATTCACAGAGATGAGTTGTGAGTTAGCTTGGTCACCCAACAAAACCCCATCAAAGCCAAAGGCATTATTAAGCGCAAGCCCATTTAAAGTGTATCTATTGAATTGGGGATTATAGCCCATAAAAGACTGCCCTTTGCTATAAGGTACTAGCTTTAGAAAATCACCAAAACGCCTTTCAATATTTGGAATATTTTCAATGACCTGGCGATTGAGGTTGATCACCCGGTTATTCTTTAAAGTGTCATGTATTGAGAATACAGTGAGTGTATCTTTCTCTTCTGATTCAGCATCTTGAGCATTCAAGATTAATGAAACATGAAAGACCATCAGGAGGGCAAAAATAAGTTTACGCATAAGAAGTGTTATCCTTAAACTAACAATCGATTCAGTTAAAAACCTTAACGTTTCTTATAAATGAAAAAAAGGAGACGATTGTTCATCGTCTCCCATTTTACACTCTACTAATTGAAAATCATTTTAATTGAAAAATAGGGCAGCCTGCAAATGCAGACCACCCCGACTCAACCAACTATCAGACACATACACTAGTTCGCATTCGAACCTATGTCTCCCTGAGCAACTAGTGTAGCTAAATCTTCTGCACTCTTATGGATATTAATGTATCCATCAAGTGACTCTATATCTGAATATCCTATTTCAGGTCCATCATTAAGTGCTCTCATGTTGGTCATGCTCAGACCTGTTGCACCGTTCACGTTAGTCAATGTGAAAATGATACCACCAGATTCTGCTGCCGAGTTAGCATAACAGTAGCCAGAGTAGCACCGCTTTCTCTCCTCAGAAGCATAAATGTTCCGCTCACTCCATCAACATCTTTTTCAAATAGCGAATAAGACTTGGACTCTCCTGTCAGCTCATTGATACCTATATCTCCTTGCGCCACTACTGTAGCTAAGTCATCAGCACTTTGGTGAATATTTAAATAACCATCAAAATCCATCAGTTCAGAATCAGTGATAGCCGTTCCGTCATCTAAGGTCTCCACATAAGTCTCACTCATACCAGACTCTCCGTCTACAGGGTTCAAAGAAATGGCTATGTCTC
This sequence comes from Roseivirga sp., assembly GCA_965661435.1. Classification (GTDB taxonomy): domain Bacteria; phylum Bacteroidota; class Bacteroidia; order Cytophagales; family Cyclobacteriaceae; genus Roseivirga. Next base: position 5,407 of record CBFIDS010000082.1, on the reverse strand, counting down.
CACCTTCAGCTGCAGAATTAAAATGAATGTGCGAGGGATGAGAATTCCCGGAACTGGTACCATTTACGGCAATGGTAACAATGGTGCCCCCTAAATCAGCTTCCTCAAATGTTAAGGTACCCGATACACCAGAGTTGTTTAAAGCAGCTAGCATAAAAGCATCCTCCATACCCGTTGGCATAGGAACCGGATCGTCTTCTCCGCAGGCAAATATGGTTACTGCCATAAAGGCAATTAAAATTGTTTTTAGGTGTTTAAGTCGTTTCATAATTTTTTCATCGTTTGCTATAGTTACGCAGTCAACAAAGACCTTGGATTTAGGGGGGACCCGAAAAATTTAATTTTTCTCTCAAATCATAGTTATTAGTTATTTTAAGGCCGATTTAAAATGAAGTATAAAACAGAACTCAAATACAAGGGAGAATCACTTTGGCCCTATTACTTCTTAATTGATGAAGAAGTAACTAAGGCTTTGAGTAGTGAAGATCATAAAAGGATTGTCTGTAAGATCAATAACCTAGAAACCATCAATTGTGCCTTAATGCCTATCGGTAGAGGCAGTTATCTCATGGTGAATCAAGAAGTCAGAAAAAAACTTAGCTTAGAGCCGGGTAGCGAGGTTGTTCTTGAAATGGAAAGGGATACTTCTAAATATGGTATGCCTATGCCAGAAAGCTTGCAAGTAATGCTAGACCAAGACGAAATAGGTTCGAAATACTTTCATCAGTTAACGCCAGGTAAACAAAGAAGTTTGATCCACTTAGTAGCAAAGGTGAAGAGCCTTGACAAACAGATCAATAAATCATTGGCCATACTGGAACATCTCAAGGATGTTAATGGGAACTTAGATTACAAACTTCTTAACATTAAAATAAAGGAACACAACAATCTATAGATTCCGTATTTTTTCTATAGATTAATTTTTTCTACTGATTTTATATATTATTACAGTCTATTATTTTGCTTTACATCAATTAATCCGTAATTTCTACTCCTTACATATTTTTTTTGTAAAAGAGACTATTAAACTTAAGATGTTATGAATTTCACAGGAGCAAAAGTCCCAGAAGAGGCTAAAAAAGTCAATACATATCGTCCTATTACGGATTACATGACTCAAGAAGTAATTACTTTTCATCCGCTGCAAAGTATTGCTGAAGCGATGGATGTGTTTCTGGAGAAACAGATCTCAGGAGCTCCGGTAATGGATGATGATGGCAAGTTAATAGGCATACTCTCTGAGATAGATTGTATGAAGTTAATGGTAGATGAAGCTTACCATAACCTTCCCCACGGGAAGATCACTGTCATGCAATACATGAGCAACAATGTTACTACTATTCCAGTAACAGCCGATGTGCTGGACGTTGCTTCAAAATTCCTTCATACACATTTTAGAAGATTTCCGGTTGTAGATGTGAACGGAAAATTGGTGGGACAAGTAAGCCGTAGAGATATTTTGAAAGCTACTCGAGACCTAAAGACTTCTACTTGGTAAGATCACCAAACGTCTTTCCATTCAGGATGCTTCTGTAATGTAGCCTTGGTAAAAGGACATAATGGGAGCATCTTTATTTTTTTCTCTCTCACGTAAATAACCGCGTATTCAACCAAAGCCAATCCCGCCCCTTGACCTCTTAAAGAGTCATCGACTTCCGTATGATCAATAATTATACGTTCTGGACCGGCTTTTGAAAAGGTCATCTCTGCCAACCTTTCTCCCTCCTTAGCAATAAAGAAATTTCCTTTGGTTTCAGTCTCTTCAACTTGTATATTGAGCTGCATATTTTCCAAACCCCATAGCCATGAATAAAGTTCGCTACGCATTTCTCTTTGTCTGTACCATTCCCACTCTGCTTTTGTCTAACATTGATGCACAAGCTCAAAAGCTAACTTATGAAGGTTTTATGCGGAATAAAAAGGTAGGTGAACTCACGGCAGTGAGAGAAGTGAATGACGAAAACACGAAGATCCATATAAGCACAGACATTGAGGCACATATGCTAGTAAAGATCGAGGTGGAACTTAAATCCGAATCAACTTATATCAATCAAGAATTGGTTGAATCGAGTTCCATTTCTAAAATGAATGGCCATGTCAAATCAAACGTGCAAACTGTACATAAAAATGACCATTATCAGATCAATGCAGATGGAGATGACATAAAGATCAGCAAGTCTTCAATGGTCGGTGCAGACATCTTTTATTTTGAAGAACCTAAGAACATCAGTGAGGTCTATTCATTAGCACTTGGCGAACTCCTTCAAGTTGAAAAAGGGGAAGAAGCAGGAGTATATTTTTTCGAACAGGATGGCAAAAAAGAATACCATAAGTACAAAAATGGTGTTTTAGCTGAGGTCCATATAGATCATGCCCTATATTCTATCACTTTTAAGATCAAAGATTAGGTAAAACAAAGCGATAAGATTTCTGCTAAAAAGGCATGAGATCTTTATACATGCTGATTACTGTAACCACTTTAGCAGTGGTTATTTATGTTAGTCTAACTCAACTAACGGGTTATTTCCCTATCATATTTAGCGCCTTCTTAATATGTCAGGGCCTTCTTATCTACATGGTCTATAAAATCCTAAAGGACAATTATAGTACCCAAAGAACCTTCAATGATTGGTATGGAGATAAAGATAATAGGCGTGAGTCATGAGGCATTAACTCACTACTTTCAGTTTGAATGCCCTCTATTTCGTTAGGCCTTTATATCTTTTCAATAGAATTAATATGACCTTTCAAACAGATAACAAAGTGAAACACTTGGAGTTAAGATTCTAGGGTTTTATCAGGAATATTTAATTGAAATTTTTTAGTCTGGGATGTTTGCAAATCAAATGGAAGCTACTACTTTTGCATCACCTTAGCGTAAAGCGCTGAGAAATACTCGGAGCGGTAGTTCAGCTGGTTAGAATGCCTGCCTGTCACGCAGGAGGTCGCGGGTTCGAGTCCCGTCCGTTCCGCAAAAAAGGCCTCAGAGAAATCTGAGGCTTTTTTGTTTATTAATCATGCAGTTCGTGACAACACATTCCCATTAAAGAATACCACCTAGTCTTAGCATCTCGCTAAGACTAATTCCTCCTTCATTATTAATCATTGAGCAATAAAACCGTTCTGAATACAATGATAGAAGTCAAAACTGTATGTTTTTGGAATGGATTAGAGGGTTTTTCGTAAAAGGTCTTAGCGAGACGCTAAGACCAGATAGAGCTTGGGAATGCTGTCAGTCTTACCATAATGGTGAGCCACCATTTTAAGGCAGGTGGGACCACAGACCAACATGTCGAGCTTAGTATATGGGAACTTGCTTTTAAAAAAATCATTCGGTGTTTCTTGATGATTAGCTCTTCCTACCAATCATTATGAGCGGATTATCTCCACTAGTCTTAGCGTCTCGCTAAGACTAAATTCCTGTATTAACAACACGAATTGAGCAAGATCATATCCCTAAATCATCCTTGAGAGTTATTAATTCTTGAAGTGAAATTGATTAAAGGTCTAAGCGAGACGCTTAAACCAGGTTGAAGTGGTTGACATATAAATTATTCACCATCTGAATGTATTGTTTAACTTTTATGGTATAATTGAGTATAAAAGTTAAACAAAATCAATAGCGTCAAGTTCATACTACATCTATTCAGCGTTGTGTGTTGGATCTTAAGTGAAGTGGAAGTTGAAATACCTTTAATTTTAATATTATGGAATCGCTTCAAAATCAAAGCACCAACCAAGAAACTGAAATGGTTCAGTTAATGACCCCTCACACTTCTTCAGAGCTAAGTAATTCAAATGGGATCTCTTCGCTCACAGATAAAGAATGGGAGGACGAAGATTACAGCCAGATGGCTACTCCCCCAAAGATGAATCGCTAAAACAGTCTTTCACGGATATCCTTAATTATTATTGACCCCTGTAAGCACGTTTACTTTTGGGTTCATCGGATTGCCTGACATTCTTCTCAAAAGTACGATCTGACCCGTATGATATATAGCGTCTGCTAATGGTCCATTGTAAAAATTCCAAAGAGGCAAGCGATTGAATCTCACTTCTTCCATTTCAGCATCGGACATGGTTCTGAGCTTAACGGAAATAGCACTTATGGTATTCAATGTTTTCTTTCTTAATTCCAGCTCATCTTCAATTGTCCCATAATTTACTTTAACACTACTATCTACAGCACTTTGCATCGCTAAACAAAGCACATAGATATGATCCATAGTTTGTTTGATATTCCTTCCCTCTCCTTCGGGGCCAAATATTAAATCTTGATCCTTTAGTCCTTGTGTGGCCCAATGATATCTATAGCCTAAGCCATCTATCATTCGAGCTGTTATAGACGCTACTGTGACTGATTCGGGAGCTTTCAAAATTGATTTGTAGGGTAATTCTTGAGCTGATAGTTGAAAGGTTAGTATAAGGAAAGAAATTAGAAAAGTCTTTTTCATAATGGTAAGTTAAATAGAGTTCAACAAAAAAGTCTTCCTGTTATCCAAGAAGACTTTATTTGAATTAATCTTCAATTAAAGATCTCTTTTGACGACCATTCTTATGGTAGCCCAATAAAATAATGCTCCCCATCCAAATACCAATGCCAATTCAGGGAAGGCTATCCAATCCTGAATTTCCATAAACACATATTTAGGGAAAGGATTATGTATCAAAGCATTAATAGACTTTACAGGTAATAAGTATTCAATCCAACTGATCTTTTTAACTTGGCTGTAAACATAGAATCCATTCTCCACAGCAAGGATCCAGAAAACCAAAAGCCCCATAGCAATGATGGACTTTTTGATCATTGTACCTACAAAAAGTGTGAAGAGCAAAAAGGCAAAAAGCTGTAGGAAAAAGCCTATCAAGAAGAAGCTATCTTCAAACATCAAACTCAATGAAACCTCAGTCGAGTACATCAAACCTGTAATGGTTCCAAGAACAAAAAGCGTAACTGTAGATGCAGCCGCCAAAAAACCTGCCATAATGATTTTGGACAAGATAAACTCATGCTTACTCAATCCATCGATCACGTTTTGCCTAATAGTCCTATATGAGAATTCATTGGTGATTGAAAAAACTAGACTAAAGCCGAGTAAGATCTTGAACCAAATAGCTACACTTGTCAAGTTTTGCCAGATATCTGGAAACTCATAGAATGGGATGATAGTAGGGTCTATCCCATCCATATCGAAGTCTTCGAACTTAGATTTCATCCATTTTAAAAATGGCATCACCCCCATAGCTATAATGACCATAGCCACCATATACATGATCGATAGCAGTCTAAAGGCTCTACTTGGCCAAACTTTCTTAAGTTCAATTTTCAGTAATCTTATCATTTTTGACCTCCTTCCTGACCAGCAAGAATCTCTAAGAATTGCTTCTCAAGACTCTTGGTCTTCAC
>CBFIDS010000081.1:0-4593 GCA_965661435.1 Roseivirga sp. | reverse complement strand
TGCAAAAATAGCTAAAGCTTTCAAGTTGCTCTGTCATTGATTATGTTTATTCCAATCATGCTCAAACCCTACTTTAAGAAAGGAATAATAGAAGCCGGATGCGATGAAGCTGGCAGAGGACCATTGGCAGGTCCAGTTGTCGCAGCTGCGGTTATCTTTCCTAAAAATTATAAAAACGAACGACTTAACGATTCTAAGAAACTCAAGAAATCAGATCTGGCGGAACTTGAGTTAATTATTAAGGAAGAAGCATTGGCTTATTCCGTTCAAGAGGTAAGTCACCTTGAAATTGATGAGATCAATATCTTGAATGCCTCCTATTTAGCCATGCATAGATCGGTTGACGACCTCAAGTTAAAACCAGAGTTATTGCTAATAGACGGCAATCGCTTTAAACCATACAAGGGTATCCCTCATGAATGCATCATAAAAGGAGATGGAAAATACATGAGTATTGCCGCTGCTTCTATTCTTGCTAAAACCCATAGAGATAGGGTAATGACGCAATTAGCACAACAATACCCAGGCTATGGGTGGGAGACGAATGCTGGTTATCCCACCATCAAGCATCGGGAAGCCATAAAAAAACTAGGGGTAACTCCAGTTCATCGTAAATCTTTCAGGTTATTACCCGAACAAATAGAGCTGTTTTAAATCGACCAAATTCAGTAGCTTCATATCCATAATCAGAAAACCAATTAATGTTGCTGATAAACCTTCGCTACGATCCTCTATCCACTTTCAAACTTAAGAAGACTTAAGTAATCAGTGTAGACATGTTTGCCCTGGTTATGAAGCTCAACTTTAACTTGAGCTGCATATCCTGTTACATCAACAAAGGCAAAATTATGCTCCCATTTGTTCTTTGGATCCTTAGGATCATAATTATTTGCCTTTTTCTTAGCCACTCCATCGACCCATGCTCCAATAGGGTACTTACTAATCTCCTCTCCTTTTGGAGAATAGATCGCAAAATCTTCATGAAACCCCTTCTTCATAGACACATGATCTAGTTCATTAAAGGCTCCATTGATATAAGCTGTATAGACCAACTCTTTAACTTCTTCTTCGGCTTTAAAATCTTCCGATGATCTCCAATTGAAAGAAAAAGTGATGATAGCAATTAACAATAGGGCAGAGAAAAATGAGATGACTTTTTTCATTAGTAAAGATTTGTTGTGAGAATAAATACTCTATTTATAAGTCTGGGTTACAAAAAAAGGTGGTCATATAGACCACCTTAAGCATAGTTTATGTGCGATTCTTGCTATTCATACCTTAAAGATTCTACAGGATTTCTTTGGGCGGCTTTCACAACCTTTCCTGATATAGAAATCAAGGCAACAAGTAATATGACCAATACAGGGATCAACCCACTAATAATATTGGGGGTTACATGATATGTCCAAATCGTTCCCATTAGCCCACCTGCTAACACAACTCCTGATCCCGCTCCCAAAATGGAAGCCAAACCAACAATGATTAAAAATGGCTTATTGATTAAGGTTGTAATCCTTACTACAGATGCCCCTAGAACTTTGCGTATTCCTATTTCTTTTGTTCTACTCTGAATATTGATAGATACAAGGGTGAATAAACCAATAGCTGAAAGGATTACAGCGATCACAGCTAAGAACAAGAACATTTGCAGGATACTAACATTGACATCCTTTGCCTCTCCGAGAACTTGATTCTCATGGGTAAAAACATTTGTAGGTCTATCTGGGATCAGTTCTGACCATGTATTTTCCATGTAGTCTATGGTAGACCCTAGTTGCTCGTTTGGCACCTTAGCGATCAACATAGTAAGACCCTGATCGTCTCTTAAACGGAACATTACGGGATCGATCGAACCCCAGAATCCCCAAGTGTAAAAGTCTTCCATTAATCCTACAACGGTTAAATTCAATGTATCCTGAATAGTGACTCGTTGACCAATGGGGTCCTCCCATCCAAACTGAGAGGCAAATCTCTCGTTAATAATGATGCTATTCGTTTTATCTAATTCCTGATTCTCCTGATTGAATGCTCTTCCATCGACAACATTAAAACCTAGAGACTCTATGTAGTCCAATCCTACATCGAAAACGGAAACCTCATATTCTAATTCTCCACTTTTTACTGCTCTTCCATAAGAACCCCAGCCAACGTGATTATTCGTCAATGCTACATTTTGAATTGAAGGGTTAGTTTCTACGGCAGCTTTAAATCTTTCAGCCTCAATTCCGTTATTCATTGGCACCATAAGGATTCCATCTCTATCATAACCAAGGTCGAGACTATCCTGATAGATAGAGTTTTGATAAAAAGTAAACCCAAACACTAATGACAATACTGAAATGAACATTTGAAGACCTAGTAACACTCGGGATAAGTTGCTTGAAGAACCAATCTTTAAACTCCCTCTTAGAATCTCCACAGGTTTGTATTTACTAACAAAGAATGCAGGATAGCCCCCGGCTAAAAAACCAGTTCCTAGTAGAACTAAGAACAGGAATACAAGGAGCATAGGGTTTTCAGTCAAGCTCATAATTACATTGACATTCGGCCACATATCGTTGTATTGAGGAACTAACCACAACGAAAACAATACCCCTAAAATCAAGCCCATAAAGCATAAAAAGATGTTTTCACCTAAAAACTGGAAGACCATTTGTTTTCTAGATCCACCAACAGTTTTCCGGATGCCGATCTCTTTCAAACGCTTATTAGACATGGCAATAGCGGTATTGGTAAAGTTGAAACAAGCCAATAATAAAATCAGCAAGGCCATAATATTGGGGGCTGTAATATGCTGTGGATGTAATGTTTCGTTACCGAGACTTGTACCATTCATGTCTCTTTGATTGAATGGTATTTCATCCATAGATTGCACAAAAAAGGATGAGATCTGAAAATCTTGGCGCACATCAGATTGCACTTGTGCATATTTCTGTAATGATTGAACTACCTTTTGCTTTACATCTGGATTCTTACTTTGAATAAATAAGCCATCTATAAATTCAGTCCAATCCCCTCTTTCCACATTTAGAATTCTATAATAATTCTCAAAATCACTCAATAACTGGAATTGCATGGTACTCTGTAGACCAGGTTCTTCAAAAACTCCACCAACAGTAACAAAAATATTATCCGACCCTATCCTCACAAGTTCAACAGTCTCTCCGACCACATTCTCTTTGCCAAAAAGTGAAATAGCAACCCTGTCCGAGATCAATACTGTTGAAAGTTCGTGGTAGCTATCGGCATTTCCATGTAGCATCTTGAAACTGAACATGTCCATAAAATCCTTATCGACAAATCCCATAGTCCTATTGAAAATGTTGTTTCCCCTTTTAATAGTTACCCCTGCTCTTTGAAATTTACTTGAACGCTCAATTGAGGGAATTTCATCTTTGATCACATCACCTAAAACCATTGGAGCAAATCCATAAGGTACATTCGCACCACTCTGATCTCTATATATCGAGATCTGATATAACTCTTCATAATTTTCGTGTTGTGTATCAAATGATTGTGCAAAGTTGTAATTGAGGTAAGCAACAATACAACATGCAAGGGCTAGGCCCAGGCCTACGATATTGATGAAAACAAATACTTTGCTTTTGACAAGGCTACGGAGTGTAACCTTTAGAAAATTTCTAAACATGAGTCTGACCGTTTGTTGTTGATTTGATAAATCAAAGACGCAGAAACGACTTTAGACGTTGCATCCAATTCTGATTAATTCAATAATCTCCTGTTTACTCTAAAATTAATCTGACAGTATGTACTTTTGCCTCGTAAACGGAAATAGAAATGGATTTGAAAAAAGTAGCATTAAACGATCTTCATGAAAGCTTGGGAGCTAAAATGGTTCCTTTTGCAGGATACAACATGCCAGTAAGGTATTCTTCAGATATTGAGGAGCACAACACTGTAAGAAAAGGCGTTGGTGTATTCGATGTTTCACACATGGGTGAATTCGTTTTGGAAGGACCTGATGCGCTAGATCTTATTCAAAGAGTAACAAGTAATGATGCTTCTCGATTAGTAGATGGTCAAGCACAATATTCTTACCTGCCTAATGACCAAGGTGGAATTGTTGATGATCTACTAGTCTATCGTTTCAATGAGAACAAATACATGTTAGTAGTTAATGCTTCTAACATCGAAAAAGATTGGAATTGGATCAGCCAATACAACACCAAAGGGGTGGACATGAAGAATGTTTCGGATAACTATTACCTTTTCGCTGTTCAAGGACCTAAAGCCACAGAAGTACTTCAAAAGCTTACTTCAGTTGATCTATCTGAGATCAAATTCTACAATTTCGTAGTAGGTCCATTTGCTGGAGTTGAACATGTGATCATCTCCGCTACAGGATACACTGGTGCTGGTGGGTTCGAGATCTATCTACATAATGACCATACTGAATCTGTTTGGAAACAACTTTTCGAAGCTGGAGAAGATTACGATATCAAACCAATCGGTCTTGGTGCAAGAGATACACTAAGATTGGAAATGGGCTATTGCCTATATGGAAATGACATTACTGATGTAACTTCTCCAATTGCAGCTGGCCTAGGTTGGGTCACTAAATTCACTAAAGAA
>CBFIDS010000080.1:0-16296 GCA_965661435.1 Roseivirga sp. | reverse complement strand
ACTAGAGTTGAAAAACAAAAAAGTAAAGGTCAAATCTTTCACTAAGCTCAAAGAGGTATTTGAAGATCTAATGGGTCAGGCCAAAACCTAGTCTTCCCTGTAGACCTCCAGTATGTATAAATAAGATCTTTGATCCTTTTTCGAATTGATCTTTTTGGATCATATCCAAAAGGCCATAAAGTGCTTTACCAGTATAGATGGGTTCTAATAAAAGCTCAGTTTCTTTTTCTATTCGGTCCATAAAGGCCAGTAATTCCCTATTTTTCTTTGCATAACCTCCGAAGTGATAGTCTGAATTGATAGACCAATTAGCGAAATCTCGATAATTATATTGTTCGAACAAGTATCTTACCTCTGCCTCCAAGAAATCTCCTTTTAGAGAGCTAAAACCCAATACTTTTTGATACCCCTTTAAAGCTTGAATGATTCCAGCTGTTGTTCCTCCCGTACCGACAGAAAGACAAAAGACATCGTACATTACTTTTTCTTCCTCACTTAGTATTTCTTCACAACCTTTGATGGCTAATTCGTTGGTACCTCCTTCAGGGATCAAATAGAAATCTCCCAGTTCTTTTCTCAATTCCTGAATAACCTTTGGCTTGTGTTTCAAGCGGTATTTCTGCCTATCCATGTAATGAATCTTCATGCCACAAGCTTTGGCAAAGGCTAAAGTCGGATTGAGCGGTAAGTGCTCCTCACCCCTGATGATGCCAATAGTTTCAAAACCAAATTTCTTACCTGCTGCTGCGGTGGCATAAATATGATTAGAATAGGCGCCACCAAAGGTTAACAGTTTAGTCTGACCTTGTTTTTGAGCCTCAAGGAGATTGTATTTAAGCTTCCTCAATTTATTCCCAGAGATCTCTGGATGGTTTAAGTCTTCTCTTTTGATATATAGCTCAACCCCTTTTTCTATTAAAATTGGCAGCTTTAATTCCTGTATTGGGGTCGAAGCTATTTCCATGGCGGAATTTAGTAATATCTTTGTCATTCATTGAAATCATAATGGCCGAACTAGAAGAAGATATCGAAGAATTATTCGAGCACCATCGCATTGTATGTGATCCTGGGCAAGAACCGTATAGGATAGATAAATTCTTGATGGATCGGCTTCCAAATGTTACCAGGAATAAAGTTCAGCAAGGCATAAAAGACGGTTTTGTAAAAGTGAATGGGGAGGAAGTAAAACCTAACTATAAGGTACATCCGGCAGATGAGATCATTGTTGAGTTGCCAGAACCTCCTCGAGATACGGAAGTAATTCCTGAAGATATTCCTTTGAACATTGTATATGAGGATGATGATCTATTGGTGGTCAATAAGGAAGCAGGCATGGTCGTTCATCCTGCGTATAACAACTGGTCTGGGACCTTAGTGAATGCATTGACCTATCACTTTAGGCAGTTACCCACAATGAAGGACAATGAAGGAAGGCCTGGGCTTGTACATAGGATCGATAAAGACACTTCTGGACTTCTTGTAATTGCCAAAAGCGAAAAGGCGATGAGTGGATTAGCCAAGCAATTCTTTGACCACAGTATTGAGAGAACTTATTATGCTTTGGTATGGGGATCTCCTAAAGAAGAAATGGGAACCATTAATGTCAATTTAGGAAGAAACGAAAAAGATAGAAGAGTAACTGTGGCAATAGAAGATGGTTCTAGAGGAAGGCATGCTATTACCCATTATAAAGTGCTTAACGATCTTCGCTATGTTTCTCTTTTACAGTGTAATCTGGAGACTGGAAGAACCCATCAGATCAGAGCTCATATGAAGTATCTAGGTCATCCTTTATTTAATGATGGGACCTATGGGGGTGATAGGGTTCTAAAAGGCACACAGTTTTCTAAATACAAATCATTTGTCCAAAACGCTTTTAAGATCTTGCCACGTCAGGCACTTCATGCTAAATCTCTAGGTTTTATTCACCCTGTTACAAAACAAAGAATGCAGTTTGATTCGGAACTACCTCTGGATTTTGCAGCTGTGCTGGATAAATGGGATAAGTACGTTCAGCACGAATGATCTACTGGATAACAAATTTGAAAATAGCATATAGGTGAAAGCCCGTTCCTCCCAGAACGAACAGATGCCAAATGGCATGATGGTATTTTACTTTTCTCATTAAATAAAAGACCACTCCAACCGAGTAAGACAAACCACCATATAGCATCAAGTTAACTGCTTCTTGGCTTAAAATATTAGCCAGTTCATCGAACATTAAAAACCCAAACCAACCCATTCCGAGATAGGAAGCCAAGGAGATAAATTCAAATCTACCAGTAAAGAAGATCTTAAATAAAATGCCTAAAGCAGCTATAGACCATACTGCAATGAGTAAGTTTTGGCCCAATGAAGTACTTCCTAATATGCCCCAGCAAAAGGGCGTAAATGTCCCTGCGATCAGTAAGTAGATTGAAATATGATCTAGCCTTTTGAAAAAGAACTTTTGTTTTTTTGCTTTAACGCTATGATATAAGGTAGAGGAGGAATAAAGTATGATGACGGTGGCTAAAAAAACAACGGAGCTCCATAGCTCTTGATCTTTTGTGTTAGAATATGCTAAAGTGTAAACTAAAAAATATAGTCCTACAACAACACCAAGCCCGTGGGTGATGGCATTAGCCAATTCTTCTTCTGGGCTATAAACGTCTAGCTTGATCTCCTTTTTCAATTCGGTAATTTCTCTCCGCAGAATTTGCAATAAACAGCATCGCTATCATGCCCTTTTGACTTACAGGTACCACATGCTTTTTCCTCTTGTTTCTTTTTGTCTTTCTGAAGCTCCACAGTTACAATACCAGTAGGAACAGCAATAATAGCATAACCCAAAATCATGACGAATGAAGCGATGCTTTGACCTAGTACAGTCTCTGGTGCAATATCTCCATATCCAACAGTAGTTAGTGTTACAATGGCCCAATAAATACTCAAAGGAATACTGGTGAAACCATGCTCTTTACCTTCAACCAAATACATGATGGTTCCAAGAATAATCACGAGCATCAATACAGTTCCCATAAAAACCGTGATCTTATGCCTACTGGCTTTTAAGGCTCTTCCCAATTGTTCACCTTCACCAACAAAACGACCAAGTTTGAGAATCCGGAAAACTCTTAGTAGCCTGAGGGCCCTAATAATCAGTAAATATTGAGTTCCTGCAAAAATCAAGCTTAAATAAGTAGGTAAGAGAGAGAGTAAGTCAATTAAACCATAGAAGCTAAAAATATACTTGTGCCTAGCGTCAGTCACATAAACACGGGTCAAATATTCAATGGTGAATATAATGGTGAGAAACCATTCCAGATACTTAAAAATGGCACCGTAGCTTTCGTTTAAGCTAGGTACGCTTTCAAGCATAACAGCTAAAACACTAATTAAAATAGCTATCAACAGAACTACATCAAACGCCTTTCCAGCAGGAGTGTCTGTTCCAAAAATGATTACATAGAGTTTTTTTCTCAAACTCATTCTTCTTTTTTAAATCTAAACCACGGTGCCTGGTAATCTTCAGGTAAATGTTTTTGTGGTATTGTAATTTGATTTCCATCACGATGCGCACCATAGTGTGGCGACATGATCTCTACCCCTGCTTCATTAAAAGTGTCCTGAATATTCTTGTGTAGATCCGAATAAATAACAGGCATTTTATGAATCTCCCTTGTACGAGCGTTCAATTGATAACTTACATAAAAGTCATCCAAGCTTGTTTGAAGTACAAATGGGTGAGGTTTTTTCTTGACAAACTCAGTTTCTAGAGCTGCCTCAATTAGTAGCTTATGCACATCTCTCCAAGGGACATCATAACCAATAGTTACTGTTGTATGGAGAATCAGTCCATCTTCATCATTTGCCGTAGTATAATTAATGGTATGACTACTGATCATTTGTGAATTTGGAACCGTAATGATCTCATTTTTAATGGTCTTAATCTTAGTGTTCAGTAGGGCTTTTTCCTTGACGTCACCTACAACATCTCCGATCTTTACCCTATCTCCGATTTTAAATGACCTCATATAGGTAATGACCAGTCCAGAAATAATATTGGAAAATGCACCAGCCCCACCTAAAGCCACAAGTAAACCAAAGAAGGTTGATACCCCTTTGAATATATCTGAGTCTGACATTGGTAAAAGAGGCCAAACGCCTATAAAGCCCAATGCGATCACAACGCCTTTGATGATATTAAATGTTGGCTTAGACCATTCTGGGTAAAAACCATGAATAATAAGTCTTCCAGAGGCTACTTCATTTCTAAAGAACTTTAAAACCTTCAATACATACCTGACCACCACTACTATGACCGCGATGAAAAGCAGGTTAGGTATAAAGTCGATAAAATATTTACCTAGGCTAAGTAAAGGGTCAACAATATATCCTATTAACTGATTAGCAATCCCTCTTGTCCAGGGGAAGAGGGCAAAAAGTGCTGGTAGCAATAGATAAATGATGAATAAGAGAAGGGCGTACTTAAAGAATGTAAGGACATAGCCCGCAAATACCACCTGTTTTTCTTCAGACAGCAACTCATATTGTTTGACCGTTACTCCTTTGAAAAGCTTTCCTTTTTGGCCCTGAAATTTTAAACGGAAAAGTCTGAAGAGACGATTGTAATACTTCAATCCAAAGATGAAAGCTGTGATAATTAGTACAGCTATCGCTATGTTGACGAATAGAAGGTTACTAAAGACCGGTTCCTCAGAACTAAATTCTTTTTCAAGTAATTCAAAGTAATAATCCGTTGCACCTCTTCTACTCAGCCCTAGAGATTGAGCATCTGATTCACTGATACTCAGTAATAGAAGACCATTAATCTCTATATCGTTGAATTGCTCACCATAGTTGACTTTCAAAGGAGTGATCTCAAGCTGTATGTCTTTGAGTTCATCTAGCCTACTTTGTAGCCGATTTACCCTTTCTTGAAGACTATAAGGCCCAATTCCGTTAAACATAAACAAGGTTGAATCAGCATTTACGGGGACACCTCCTAATTCAATCATAGGATGAATTTTTTGAGGTATAATAGCATCGCTTTCCTGAACAACTTCTAAGCTGTCAGCCTGGAAAAAGAAGCAAAAGAAAAGAAAAAGGATCTTCATTTATTTCGAATATAAGCTTTTTAATATAGCGCATCATACAAAAAACCCTGAGCCCAATGTATGGGGTCAGGGTTGAGAATGTTGTCTACGTATTTTTATCTAAAAGGATGAAAAAGCTATAGACTCATCATTTCTTTGAAACGTGCAGCTTGTCTTCTGCTCACTTCAACTTTATCTCCACCTCTCAAAACTACCATTAGCCCACCGTTGAACCACGACTCAATGCTTTCAACCCAGGTAAGGTTAATGATATGCTTTCTGCTAGCACGAAAGAACGAACGATCATCTAGCTTTTCATCTAAAGCATTCAATGATTTATGGATCATAGGTTTGAAATTATCGAAGTAGATCTTGATGTAGTTTCCATCAGACTCGAACAAACGAATATTTTCCAATTTCACGAACCAACACTTATCACCATCTTTCACGAAAACTCTGTCGCTAGGCCCTAATTTTTCAGGCTCGGCTTCAACTTTTTCTTCTTGCTTAGCATTCCTATTGATAAGTTTGGTTACAGTTTCTTTTAATCTGTCTGGCTCAATAGGCTTCAGCAAATAGTCCATAGCATTGTAGTCAAAAGCCTTTAAAGCGTATTCATCATAGGCTGTTGTGAACACTACGTCAGGAACAGAATCCAACGTTTCTAGAAGTTCAAAGCCTGTTTTCCCCGGCATTTGAATATCTAAAAATAGAAGGTCCGGTTTGAGGCTGTTAATTTTTTCTTCAGCGTCCTCAGCATTGACTGCTTCACCAACAATCTCAATTTCCTGAAATTCCTGCAAGAGATTGGTCAGTTCTTTTCGAGCCAATCTTTCGTCATCTATTATAAGTGCTTTCATAGGTTAATAATTATATGCGCTGAGGTATCTTAACTTCAGTCACCACAAACTTATCATTTTCGTTATAAATATTAAATGTGGCAGTGTCGCCAAATATCAATTTCAATCTTTCTTTCGTGTTCACCAGGCCAACGCCAGTTCTAGTTTTCGACTTTTTCTTTTCTGTCGATAATTGTCCACTATTCCTGATCTTAATACTCAATATAGAGTCTTTCACATCGGATTGGATCTGTATTACTCCACCTTCCATTAAATTTGAGACGCCATGCTTTATTGCATTTTCAACCAAGGTTTGAATCATCATGGGAGGAATATCAAAATGATCACTTCGCGGATCAATCTTGTATTCAACCTTCAGTCGCTCTTCAAATCTTATTCCTTCTAAAGCTAAGTAGTCTTTAACAGTATTCAACTCATTTCTAAAATGAACTACTCGTTTTTTATCCGTTATCAGTGAATTTCTTAAAATATTGGAAAGCTGTGTAATAGCAATTTTTGCCTTTGAAGGCTCGTCATCCACCAAGGCCCTCATGCTATTAAGCGCATTGAAGATGAAATGTGGATTGAGTTGGGCCTTGAGTTGATTAAGGTGCATTTCATTCATTGCCGCTTCATATTTGAGAGAGCGATTATTACTTTCTAAAAAGTGGTAAAGAAAATATACGGTAGACCAGAGTACATAAAGAACAATTGAGGTGGCAAAAAGTAGAGATACTTCTGTAAATATACTCGCGTCTTGAGGGCTGCGAGTACCTACAAGGAAATAAGAACTAAAGGCAAGGATATTACCGATGAGGGACGCTAGAACTATTATACCCAATATCCTTGGGATGATCCTTCCAATATTGATTTTTACCCAACCCCTCTTGATAATTACAAGGCGGATGAAAAAATGAGAAATAAGGAAGAAAAATACAGTATGGATAGTAAGCTCTATCCTTTGATTTTTCACCACCTGCTCACCAAGTCCTTGGATGTCGAATCCTTGAGATATAAAGTTAGAGAGATAGTAAAGCCCCCAACCGAGAAGTTGTAAGATCCAGTAAAGCCTATTCTTTCGCATTTCTTATGTGAAAAATAAGCAAAGATCGCTTACCGTATAGTATCAATCATGTAGATGGTTAACCTTCGGTTTGGTTGGGTGTCAAAGTGAATCCCCCGGCTTATAATGCTTGTTTCTCAAGAATGTTCTGATGATCAATCTAGTTCCTCTATCGTAGGTCAAATAATTCCAGACCCAATTGGCTAAGATCACCAATCTATTTCTGAACCCAACAATGGACATGAGGTGAACAAACATCCAAACCATCCAAGCAAACAAACCACCAAAATGGAATTTTGGTAGGTCTACAACTGCTTTATTTCTTCCGACAGTTGCCATTGAACCTTTATCTACATATTTGAAAGGTTTGAGCGACTGTTTATTCTTTTCTCGTTTAAAGTTCTTGGCCAGGTTGGTAGCTTGTTGCATGGCAACTGGTGCAATCATAGGGTGTCCTTTCGGAGTCTTTTCGGTAAACATACCGGCTATATCTCCAATGGCATAAACGCTTTCTAATCCTTGCACAATGTTGAATTCATCTACTGCTATTCTTCCTCCTTTGATGGATTCCTTTGGAAGGCCGTCAAAGATATTTCCTGTAACACCTGCTGCCCAGATTACCGTTTTCGCAGGAATTGAAGTGCCATCCGTTAAAACTACATCTCTACCATCATAAGATTCCAATCGAGTATTAAGTCGAACATCAACATCGAATTTCTTTAAGTATTCACCTGCTTTTGCCCCGGCTTTTTCGGACATGCCCGCGAGTAAACGAGGCCCAGCATCTACCAAATGGAGATTCATTATGTCAAAATCAATGTCTGGATAGTCTTTTGGAAGCACATGCTTTTTCAATTCGCCCAATGCTCCTGCGACTTCAACACCAGTTGGTCCGCCTCCAACGATCACAAAATTGGTGAGTCGGTTCTGCTCTTCAGGGTCGGGGGCCAAGACTGTTTGCTCAAAGTTCTGAAGCATATGGCTTCTTAAATTGAGAGCCTGAGGGATCTGTTTCATTGGAAATGTTTTTTCATACATATCCTGATCTCCAAAGTAATTGGTCTTAGAGCCATTGGCTATAACTAATCGATCATACTTCAGATCACCTACCAATGTTCTAACGAGTTTTTGGTCAGTATCTATTCCGGTAACACGAGCCATTCTGAAATAAAAGTCCTTATGTTTTTCAAATAACTGCCTAAGAGCTCCAGCTATAGAATCGGGTTCTAAACCTGCAGTGGCTACTTGATATAAAAGAGGTTGAAAAGTATGATAATTATGTCTGTCTAAAAGAACAATTTGATAGTCTGAATTTTTAAGAGATTTAACGAGTTGAATTCCTGCAAAACCTCCTCCTATAATTACCAAGCGGGGTTTTTCAGAGCGGGGGATCTCCAGGTGGAGATGTTCGAACTGAGACATATTTATGGTTTTAAATAGGAACGTTGAGGTTGACTTTTAGGTTCTTTTAATGGAAGGATTTAATGGAACGTTGAAATTATAATTTGTGTTAAAAACATAAGGTTTGAACACTTCTTTATAATAGGTGAAAACCAAAGGACGTTATAAAGTCAAATAGGAAGAAATTAAAATCGATAGTTGGAGTCGGTGAGAACCGACATAGTGAAGTTGATTGTGTGTTGATTTTAATGTTTTGGTTGAAGATGGTGCTGTTCGCGAAAGCGGCAGCACTATTTTTTTGTATTCTAAGTACTCAAACTTCTACATTTCAACTAGAAGCCAATTCTTCTTTTAAAAACTTAGCGGTATAGCTTTTTTTGCTTTTCGCGACTTGCTCTGGAGTACCTTGGGCAATGATTTCTCCTCCTTTGTCTCCTCCTTCAGGGCCAAGATCAATGATATGGTCAGCCACCTTGATCACATCTAGGTTATGTTCAATAATTAGTACAGTATTTCCTTTTTCAACCAGTCGGTTCAAAACATCTAAAAGATGCTGTATGTCCTGAAAATGAAGACCGGTAGTAGGCTCATCTAGTATGTACATGGTCTGACCCGTGTCTTTCTTGGAAAGCTCAGTAGCGAGTTTCACTCTTTGGGCCTCACCGCCAGATAAAGTAGTGGCATGTTGGCCAAGAGAGATGTAACCTAAACCGACATCGTTCAAGGTTTGAATCTTTCTCAAGATCTTAGGGTGATGCTCGAAAAATTCCACAGCTTGTTCGACCGTCATATCCAGCACATCAGAAATGGATTTGCCCTTGAATCGAACCTCTAAGGTCTCACGGTTATACCTTTTGCCTTTGCAAGTTTCACATGGCACATGAACATTCGGTAAAAAGTCCATTTCAATCAGTTTCATTCCTGCACCTTCACAAGTCTCGCAACGACCACCCTTTACGTTGAAAGAGAATCTTCCAGCTTTATAGCCTCTGATCTTCGCTTCAGGTAGTTCGGTGAACAGGGTTCGAATGTCTGAGAAAACACCAGTATAAGTTGCAGGATTTGAACGAGGAGTTCTTCCTATTGGCGATTGATCTACCTCGATGACCTTATCCACATCATTTAGACCTTTAATGTCAGTATACGGAAGAGGCGTTTTTCTTGATCTATAAAAGTGATGGTTGAGTAAAGGGAATAAGGTATCATGTATCAGTGTAGATTTTCCACTACCCGAAACACCAGTAACACAAACCATGGTACTCAAAGGGATCTTTAAGTCTACCTTTTTCAGGTTATTGCCACTCGCGCCTTTAAGTATTAATGATTTCCCTGAACCTTTCCTTCTGACCTTAGGGGTTTCGATATTTCTCTCTCCTTTTAAATATTCAGCAGTTGTTCCTCCTTCTTCAAGGAAAGTCTTAGGATCACTCGCGGCTACAATATGACCGCCATGTCTACCAGCACCAGGGCCTATGTCTACAATGAAGTCTGAAGCCAGCATCATATCCTTGTCGTGTTCGACTACTATGATGGTATTACCAATATCTCGGAGGTTTTTGAGGGCATTGATCAGCTTGACATTGTCTCTTTGGTGCAGACCAATGCTCGGTTCATCCATGATGTAAAGCACGCCTACGAGTTGAGTACCAATTTGAGTAGCCAATCGAATCCTTTGAGCTTCGCCACCTGAAAGTGTTCTTAAGGGTCTATTGAGAGTTAGATAATCTAAACCAACATCTAAAAGAAATCCAATCCGTTTTCTGATCTCTTTTAAAACTTCAGGGGCAATCTTGTTTTGCTTTTCAGTTAGCTTTTCTTCAAGCCCAGCGAACCATTGTCCGAGACTCTCAATATCCATTCGAGCTAACTCTGAAATATTTTTATCTGAGATCTTGATATGAAGAGATTCCTTTTTAAGTCTTGCTCCTTCACAAGTTGGACAGGTTTTAACGGTCATAAAGTCTGAGATCCATTTTCTGGTTTTCTCAGTCCCTTCTTCCATCTGCTTTTCTAAAAATTTGATGATTCCCTCGAACTTAGTGTTCCAATTGGTGCCTGGGTATTTCTTAGAACTGACTGAAACAGGCACATCATCGCCATGAAGAATTACGTCTAAAACACCATCAGGTAAATCTTTAATGGGGGTAGTTAGGTTAACTTTATGCTTTTTGAGAATGGCTTCAAGCTTTTTAAAGATCCATATATCTCTGTAGTCTCCCAATGGAGCAATTCCACCTCTGCTTATACTCAGATTAGGGTCGGGGATAATACTTTCTTTACTGATCTCTTCAATATGCCCTAAGCCATTACAGGTTTGGCAAGCACCATAGGGCGAGTTGAAGGAAAAGTTATTAGGGGCAGGTTCATCATAGGAGAGGCCGGTCTCTGGGTCCATTAAGAATTTTGAAAAATGATGCACCTCATTGTCCTCATCGCGAACCATCATGACACCATTTCCATGGTTTAATGCAGTTTTTATACTCTGTGCGATTCTGAACCTATCATCTGGATCTGTAATGATCCGATCGACTACAATTTCAATATCGTGAGTTTTGTAACGGTCTACCTGCATCTTAGGGACCATGTCCATTACCACTCCATCTACGCGGACTTTTGTAAAGCCCATCTTTCGGATCTGAACAAAGAGCTCTCTGTAGTGCCCCTTTCTCCCTTTAACCACAGGGGCAAGGATGATCAGCTTTTTACCTTTGAAATTATGAATCAGGTGATCGATGATCTGATCTTCAGACTGGCGGATCATCGGTTTTCCTGTGAGGTAGGAATAAGCAATACCTGCTCTTGCAAAGAGTAACCTTAGAAAGTCATAGATCTCAGTAAGTGTTCCTACGGTAGATCTTGGATTTCTAGAAGTAGTCTTTTGCTCAATGGAAATTACAGGACTTAAGCCATTGATTTTATCGACATCTGGCCTCTCCATGTCTCCAATGAATGAGCGGGCATAGGCCGAAAAGCTTTCCATGTATCTTCTTTGGCCTTCTGCATAAATGGTATCAAACGCTAGAGAAGATTTTCCTGAACCAGAAATTCCAGTGATAACGACTAAGCGATTTCTAGGAATAGAGACATCTATATTCTTGAGATTGTGCTCTCTTGCACCAAAGACTTCTATATTTTCATGTCCTGAAATATCTACAGGAGCAGATTCTATGGTAGCATTTTCTTTGAATTTTTCCATCTCACAAAGCGCTTAGCGCAGAATCGACAAAGGTCTCGATTTCAGCACGCAATTACAACTGAGGTGTTGAGATTAAAGTTTCGAATTAGAAGTGGTGGTGGATCAAAACATGAAACTCCCTAGAATGGCTTTATGATCAGAAGTAATTTTTATCGCGTCTAAGGAATCACACTCAATACCTTTTGAATGTAGAATATAATCTATGGGAATCTGAGCCACAAATGGATTCCAAGTAGGGAATGTTGGCGTAAGCTTCTTTCTACTATCCGAGAGATCAGTAGAGGATTTAAAATTGAGCATTCTGTTATCCCATGGAACAGTATTAAAATCTCCAAGCACAAGAAATTCACCTGGCTGATCATTCACAAAGTTTTCAGCCCAGGTTAGATGATTATTTCTGTTCTCCCATTTATGCTTTGTGGTAGGTGACTTGGTGTGGAGGGTGAGAAAATTGATCAGCTCTGTACCCACTTTGATCTGTCCGGTGATATTAGCAGTAGAAGTCACTTGAACTTCTTCCACCCCTACTAATGGGTACTTACTAAAAACGGCTATTCCTTGTCCGTAGTCTGGATGCTCAACCACTTTGTAAAATGGATATTCACCCTTAAGACCATCCTCTAATATTACTGCCCAATTATGGCTTACTTCTTGAAATGAAAGAAAGTCAGGATTCAAAGAAAGAATCTTTTCTAATGTCTCAAGGTGTTTATCATTTTTCGAAAGCACATTGAACTGTAGAACCTTAAGAGATTCATTTCCTTGATCGATTTTATATGTTTTATTGATAGGGCCACTGACTTTTATCAATAAAAGAAAGTAGATTAAAAAGTTAATACTCGCTAATCTATAATGATGACGAATGATCCAAAAAGCGCTCAATAACCCATAAACCAGCATGGCTTGGAACAGGAAAGATTGAAAGAGAGTAAGCTCAAAAGTATAGCTGGGAACTAACAATAGAATAGCGGGTATCAATAAGAAGACTGCCAAAAGTCGTTCTTGATTTCGCTTTTGTCTAAACCAGGAATAAACCAATATTAATCTCAGACCCCACCTCAATATCAATTTCAACTTCACTTCTTTCTTCATCAGTTTATTGCTTTTTTATTATTGCTTCTAGTGCGTTTATATGATCAGCAAAAGCTTTTCTACCTTCTAATGTTATGTTGTAAGTTGTTTTTGGTTTTCTGTCTATAAATGCCTTTTCAAAGGCTATATAGTCTTGTTTTTCCAAAGCTTTTAGGTGACTTGCAAGATTGCCATCGGTCAAGTCCAGTAATTCTTTGAGCCTATTGAAGTCAAGGGACTGATTGGCTGCTAATGCAGACATTATTCCTAGTCTTACTCTATTGTCAAAGGCTTTATTTAGTCTATTGATGTACTCTTTCACTTCTCGTATTTAAAGTACATTACAGCACCGTAGACAATATGCAAAACTCCAAAGCCTATCGCCCAAATGAGCAGGCCATAACCAATATATATACTTGCTAGAAGACCTAATATAATCTCTGTTATTCCTAGGTATCTAATGTCTTTGTAAGTGTAGTAGCTGGCGTTTAAAAGCCCTAATCCATAAAAGATCAATGTGATGGGAGCAATAAGCCCAATGATGCCATTCGTATAGAGTACAATTACTAAAATACCACCTGCTATTAATGGGATGAATAAGTTCACTAGTAGTTTTTGTGCTACGGTGTCCCAAGTCTTAACTCCTTCTTTTCGGGCCTTTTTTCTGGTGAGATAAATACATGTAATAATTGTCAGGAACAATACTGCAAATGCATCTAGCATTAAGTAATCCCAATTGGCTCTTACATTTCGGACGGTCTGTTCACTATAAACCATCTCTTCTGTAGCATAAGCCAGCTTCCAAGCAATATATGCACCAGCAAGGGCATAAATTCCCGCAAGTATTCCTGAAAGACCACTTAAAGAGATAAAACGAGATGATTTCTCCATCATCTTCCGAATCTCGGCAATATCCTGAACGTATTTATTTGACATATTAAAAGTGCTTTGAAATACAAAGTAATGAGTAAGTCGAGACTCTTCCAAAGATTATTTCATTTACTTTAAAATAATGCTTCCTTTAAGCCTCAAGGCGAAGCGATGAATTCTAATTTTAAAATAACGGAAGAGATTTTGTTGGCTTATACAACAGAAACTATCTCAGAATCTGATAAGAGTAAAGTAGAAGATTGGATAAAAGAGTCCGAGGAGAACCGGAAGTACGTGGAGAAGCTTCGTAGGCTTTGGGCAAACGGACAGTCTTTTTCACTATTAGACAATGAAGATTTGAGATGAATACTCAAAGTGTATTTAAGTACGATTTGAGTTCTTCATGATCATTTACAAGTTCAGCTGCCCCAAGCTTGAGTAGTTTATCACCATGGCCGTAACGGACATGACTTCCGCCTAAAAATCCAACGGTTCTTAAACCTGCTGCCACAGAAGCAGCCACTCCAGCTGAGCTATCCTCTATCACTAGCACCTCATTTTTAGAAAGGCCCAATGCTTCTAGGGCCAAAAGATATACTCCTGGGTCGGGTTTACCTTTGGCAACCATTTCTGCAGAGAAAACACGTTCTTCAAATATTGATTGGGCTTTCAATAACTCTATGGCCTCCAAAACATAGTCTTTAGCGCTATTAGAAACCATGCTAGAGGTAACAGGAATGTTAGCCAACATAGATTCTACACCTTGGATAGGTCGCATATTACTTCTTATGGCCTCATCCATATATTTCACAGACTCACGGACTTCTAGATCTGGGGCTAACTGGCCTTGATCTTTGATCAATTGGAGGATATCTGAAAAGGTCTTGCCCGTGTATTCAGTAATAAAGGTTTCGATATTGATATCGACACCTTCTGAATTCAACCAGCCGCTTACCACTTCGGCCGCAACGATCTCTGTATCGATCAGTACTCCATCACAATCAAATAGAATATGCTTTATCATTAGAAGTTTGGAGAAAGTAGGTATTTGGAATAGAACTCATCTATTACCCGAACGGCATCGGTAGGGTTATCAACAATGCTGATCAGGTCCAGATCTTGCTCGGATATATTCTTAGCCGTCAGCATGGTTCCTTTTATCCAGTCTATCAAGCCGCTCCAGAATTCTGTGCCCACTAATACAATCGGAAAACGACCGATCTTATTCGTCTGGATCAGAGTAATGGCCTCAAAAAGCTCATCGAGTGTACCAAAACCGCCCGGCATCACTACAAAACCTTGAGAGTACTTGACGAACATCACCTTTCGGATAAAAAAGTAATCGAAAGAAATGAGCTTATCGGGGTCGATATAAATATTATTTCCTTGCTCATGAGGGAGTTCAATATTCAAGCCTACGGACTTACCTTTTTCACTTTTGGCTCCCTTGTTTCCAGCTTCCATGATTCCTGGACCACCACCAGTGATCACACCGTAACCATGTCTTACCAACTTGGCAGCTATTTCTTCTGCCATCTTGTAGAAAGGATTGTTATCTTTTGTTCTTGCTGAACCAAAGATGGAAACACAGGGACCGATCTTGGCAAGCTTTTCAAAGCCTTCAACCATTTCGGCCATTACTTTAAAGATCACCCATGAATCGTGAGTCTTGATCTCATTCCAATCTCTGTCTTTGAATGCTTGTTTTATTTTTTCCTCGCTTCTCATGAAAAGTGTTTTGTTGTAAACATAAGTGAAAACTATCGTCTAAACGAAACTGAAATATGAAGGTTCTTTTAAGTTAAAGTGACCTCCTTTATAAAAGCTAATCTCTTTTGATCGCCATTGCGGATAAGGTAAGCCTTATTCCATTTTAGTGAGGCTTCAGGATGCTTTTTTTAAGTTTTAAGCCAAGTCTTTCAAAGCATCCTCTAACTTCGAGAATTTGAACTCATATCCTGCTTTCATCATTTTCTCAGAGCTTACTCTATTTCCTCCTAACACTACAGAAGCCATTTCTCCTAAGAATAATTTTAGCATTAAACCCGGAACAGGAATTGGGATATAAGACTTTCCATAAGCTTTGGCCGCAGCTTGAGTCAGTTCTCGATTGGTCATTGGTCTTGGGCCAACTGCATTGAAAGTTCCCACCATGTTTTCTTCATTCACGGCCTTCAGAAACATCTGGCAAAGATCTTCGATATGGATCCAGCTCATGTATTGTTTTCCGTTACCTAAAGGAGCTGCAACTGGCGGTTTGAGAAGCTCTGACAAAGCACCTCCTTCTTTGGCCAAAACGACTCCTATTCTCAACTTGGCTACACGAATTTCTAATTCCGTCAATCGGGCCGCTGCAGTTTCCCAGGCATCTACTACATGAGCCAAGAAATCGTGACCAACAGGAGCTGTTTCTTGTAGATTGGTGCTGCCGGTGTCCATTCCGTAATAGCCGATAGCAGAGGCACAAATAAAGTTTTTGACCTCATTTTCTTCCTCTTTGAGCTTTTTATAAAGAAGCGAAGTGGTCTTAGTTCTGCTATTGTAAATAAGTTCTTTACGTTTGCTAGTCCATCGTTTATCGGCAACACCGGCACCCGCTAAATGAATAACAGTGTCAACACCATTGAATGCTCCAGATTCTATATACTCTTTCTCATAATCCCATTCGAAGATGGGATAGGGTTGAGATGCATCTTTACTACGACTCAATACCGCGACTTCATGGCCCTCCTTTTTCAGAAGAGGAATTAGATGAGAACCTACAAGACCGGTTCCGCC
>CBFIDS010000079.1:0-42770 GCA_965661435.1 Roseivirga sp. | reverse complement strand
TTTTTATTAATGGTAATCTCTGCTTTTCCCAACGCTTCTTCTGCTAGTTTCCCTGAAACACCTTTAGAACGAAGATCTATTAACATCAAGTGATTATCGGTTCCGCCAGAAATAAGATCGTATTTCTTATCTACAAATGCCTTCGCCATGGCTGCAGCATTTTTCTTCACTTGAACAATATAATTCATATAGTCCTCTGAAAGAGCTTCACCAAAAGCAACAGCTTTTGCCGCGATAACATGTTCTAATGGACCTCCTTGTGTACCAGGAAAGACTCCTCCATCTAGTAATTGAGACATCATTTTTACTTTGCCTTTCAAGGTCGTGTGACCCCAAGGGTTCTCAAAATCCTGACCCATCATGATCAATCCTCCTCGAGGACCTCTTAAAGTTTTATGAGTTGTGGTAGTTACAATGTGACACTGCTCAATTGGATCGTTTAGAAGTCCTCTAGCAATTAAGCCAGAAGGATGAGAAATATCAGCCAAAAGGACAGCTCCAATGGAATCTGCTATTTCTCTTAGCCTTACATAATCCCAATCTCTGCTATAAGCCGAGGCACCACAAATTAACATTTTGGGTTTCTCTTTTCTAGCGGTTTCTTCAACTTTGTCCCAATCGATCAGCCCTGTCTCCTTTTCAACACCGTAGAAAAATGGTTGGTAGAGCTTACCCGAAAAATTAACTGATGAGCCGTGAGTCAAGTGACCTCCGTGTGATAAATCGAATCCTAGAATTTTATCCCCTGGGTTTAAGCATGCTAACATTACAGCAGCGTTAGCTTGAGCTCCAGAATGTGGCTGAACATTAGCCCAAACAGCACCAAACAATTCTTTGATTCTATCAATGGCTAGGTTTTCTATCTGATCAACCACTTCACAACCTCCATAGTACCTTTTACCAGGGAGTCCCTCAGCGTATTTATTGGTTAGAACACTACCCATTGCTTCCATTACTTGCTCAGAAGCAAAGTTTTCCGAAGCGATCAGTTCAATACCTGAAGTTTGTCTTTTTTTCTCTTGATCAATGAGATTGAAAATGCTTGTATCTCGAGCCATGCTAATAAGTTTGGCCAAAAATACTTGATGGGCATGTAATTAACAATGAATGAATGAGTAAGATGGAAAATAGACTAAGCTTGCTTAGCTTTTTGCTGTTTCAGACTCAATACTTCGAAGATAGATCCAATTACCTGAGCTTGAGTAAATGGTTTTCCAATATAACCATCAAGTTTATGCTCTTTTATACCCTCCATTACCTCATCGTAAGAAAAAGTAGTATACGCCATTATTGGAATCGGACTTTCTTGAAATTTATTAGTTTCTCTGATTAGGTCAGTTCCTTTGAAACCATCGATAGACGGCATATGGAGATCCATGAGGATAAGATCTAAATTTTCTTTGTTGAAAACTTTGAGACCTTCTTTAGCAGAAAGAGCTCGATGGCATTCGGCTCCAAATTTAGTAAGGGTTTTTTCAGCTACGATTAAATTGATAGGACTATCATCGACAATTAGTATTTTTTGTCCTTCGAGAATAGAAGAAGACTTGCTCTTATTTTCAGTACTACTCAGGCTTCCTGAATCTTCGAAAGACTGGATTTTGTTATCTATTAAATAGTACGAACACATTCCCATAAGATCACCCTTGTAAGATTTAGTGATTAGGAAATCCAATTGTCACCCTTGCAACAATAATAAAATCTAAAAATACTTATATATAATATTTTTTCATGATTTGATATTATTATAATGTGTTATTTCATAGAAATCTCATTTGTGAAAAAATTTTTGAAAAAATTCTCTCTCTTTTGGGTGACAATTCATGAAGATAATCACTAAACACTGAGAGCATGGGTGAAAACTCGTTGATCTTTCGACTTCGGAGGGGTGATAAGGATGCGTTGGAGGAAATATACAGGTTGTATAGACCTAGTTTCATCAAATGGATTACTTACTCCCACAAATGCAACGAAGAGCAAGCAATCGACATTTTTCAATACGCTATTCTCTCATTCTACGAAAACGTTGTAGACGGTGTAATTGAAGAAATGAATGATGCGGGTATAAAAACTTACCTCTACTCAATTGGCAAGAATAAAATGCTTGCCGATAACCGAAGAAACTCTAAAATCAGTTTCAATCCAGATTACGAGGATAGATTGTTGATAGAAGAATTGGATAGTGAAGGGGAACCGCTTCAATTGAAGATCGAAAAGATCAAAGATGTTATTCAGAAACTTCAAAACCCATGTGCTGATATTCTAAGACTTTTTTATTTCAACAATCTATCAACTGACGAGATCGCTGAAATAATGGGATATAAGAATGGTAACACCGTTAAGAATTTGAAATACAAGTGTATTCAAAGAATTAAGAAACTATTAATTATTACTGATGAGTGATTTTGAATTGATTGAAAGATACCTAGCCGATGTGCTAACTGCTGAAGAAAAGAAAGCCTTCAGAGCTAGATTGTTAAATGATCCAATCTTCAATCAGGAGTTTCAGGAACTCAAGGAAATAAGACTACAAGTAAGAAAGCAAGCAAAAAGTGAAGCTCTTTCCTTCTTGACAGAGGTTGAGCAATCAATCTCAGAAGACAAAACAACCAAAGACCAGACTGTTATGAAAAAAGTAATCTCAATAGCCGCGAGCGTGGTGCTAATAGCATCATTAGCTTATATAGGGCTCCTTGACCGAGACTTACCTTCAAATTCGGAATTATATGGACAGTACTTCAATTCATATAATAACTTAAATGGACAAGTCAGGGGTGAAAGGTCTGAGGAATTAAGTTTGAGAGAAAGTGCAATGCTTGCATATGATGCCGGTAATTATGGAGCAGCTGTTGATATGCTAGCGACAAAGGTTTCTGAAGCTCCTAATGCAACAGACTACTTCTACTTGGGTGTAAGTCAAATGGAGATCGAAGAATACGATGAGGCTGTTGTAAGTTTCAATACTGTGATCAATAATTTCAATGCCTTTAAAGACCAATCAAAGTGGTATTTGGCCTTGGCTACCTTAAAGACTAATGACGAAGACGCTTATTTGGGCGCTCTTGCCAATATCATATACAATAAATCTGAGTACAGCGTTGACGCTCAATCTTTATTGGAACAATTAGGTTTTGACTTAGATACTGAATTAATGGATGCCTTGGTAGATGGGTCAGTTAAAAAGCGTCCAGATGAAGACAGTTCTCCTGATGGTAGTCAGTGGGATTCCACGGTAGGTAAAAGAAAAATGCAATGGGGTATTGTTCGTAGTTTAGATGGATTAGAAAAGTATGCGTTTTTTACCGAAGAACCACTACAAGATCTATTTGATGGTGACCGAGTGTTGACGGTTGTTATTGAAAAGAAATTACGTGGAAAACAAAACTCTCAGAACCGTGGTGGTTATGGAAGATTCAAAAAAGAACTCGATGGAAGGGTCTATGTCGTAGATAAATATTAACAATAAGATAACTCTCTAATTCACACACATGCACGCTAGAAAAGGAGTCTATTAGGTTCCTTTTCTTTTTTTATAGACATTATATGAAAGTACTAATCCAATCATCAACAAAACGATTAGACAGTACTCTAACCAGGATAGGTTGATATGAGCCTCCTTCTCTTCCAAATCTGCTCCCAAGTGTACAAAACTGGCCCAATAATATGGATGTGCTAAATAAGAGTCGGCATCCTCAATAAAATCCATTTTCAGGTCTCTAAGTGATTTATTGATGCTCTGATTTTCATTAAAATAGAGATTATAAAAGTTTAGCATCTGCTGTGATGTAATTTTATCATTTACAGACCATAAGCTCATAATGATATTTGGAACACCTACAATCGCAAATCCTCTTGCTATACTAAATGTACCTTCACCTTTTTGAATAGTCCCTACCCCACTTTCACATGCGCTTAATACCGCTAGTCGAGAATTGATATTAGCTAAATACAGCTGACTAGGAAACAACAAATTATCTTCCCCATTGAAAATTAAGGAACTTTGGAACCTATTGTCTGTATTGGCTACTCCATGAACTGCTAGGTGAAGAACCCCGTATTGGCCGGCTCTTTGCAAAAAAGTCTTTTTAGTTCCTTGTTCACCCAGATAATAATCTCCTTGAAAATTTGCCTGAAGAAACTGGATTTCTTCCTCAGTTCCTGGTAACGCACCAAGATTACTACTATTCGAACCCAAATTAATTTCTCCAGAATATCCAATTCCTAAGATCTTATTATTCACACTAAGGCTATTACTTATAAATGATGTTTTGTTAGACGTAAATAAATATTGAATAGGGTTTTCCTTAATCAAATAATTAAGCTCTTTGAAGTTTTTCCCTTGATTAGACTTTGCCAGTGATTCAAAAGATAGTCTTGTCAACTTCTCGTCTGGAACTATTATTAATTGACGACTATCGCCAGACATATTTAGACCAGGCTCAACCAACAGTTTATAAAGCCCAAAAGATGTCTCTTTGTATTCTTCAAACGTGTTAGAAATATTTTCCACATCAGGAGGTTCGTGATTCCATGAAATGAGTTTATCAATTTGTTCCTCAATTGTCCCATTCAGAGGTATTTTAAACAAAGAGTATCCTTTTTGAGGTGAAGCTGAAACAACATAAATACTTTCTTCTCCATAAAAGTACTCGAGAAGTACTTGCGTATTCGAAAGGTCCTCAACAATTGACTCCATGTTGTAATTGATAGTATTTGGATATGCCATATTGATACTATCCTTGAGTTGATTCAGTTCTTCTTCAGATTGCAAAATTTGCTCATTCAAAATTAGAACTGAATCACTAGTCACAGAGACTTCAATAAAATCAAGAAGCTGAGACTTTAAACTGTCTACTGATTGCTGCTTTAAATAAAATCTTTCTTTTAAAAAATAAGGAATGCCCGAAGCAGTGAATTCCTTGAAGTCTTTGGACTGCTCTTGAAGTAAATTCGACTTACTCAAACGCATGTATTCATGAGCTTTCTTGGCATACTTATCATCACCAGTGATTCTGTATACCTCAAAACATGCACTTATACCAATATCATATAATCGTTTAAAGTTTTCACTAATAAAGAGTTTACCCTCTGTTCTATATAGCTCTTGCCTATTCTTATCTAACTGGTAATGTGTCTGATCTACATATTCAGTAATAATTGAAAACTTATTGGTGTCAATTTCAGGGGAACTTTTATAATACGCCTCAGATTTATCTTTTAGCAATTCTAAAGAAACAAGCGAAAACCTGTTGGTTGAATCAAATTGAGGAAATTCATTCAGTGGTGCCTTGTAATTAAGCTCTGTATTCCTTAGAGCAGAATCATAATAATGTAAAGACTGACCCCAATTACCCAACTGTGAATAAGCATTTGCTACCGCCTGATAATTCAATATAAGTTCTGAATTAGGCGACTCAATTAAGCGCTTTACATTTTTTAGTGATTGTAATAAAATAGATTCCGCATCTTCTACTTCCTCTAGTCTAATCAGGTTTAATCCAATCTTTAATTGTGCGTATGTCTCTTCTATCTCAAAGTTAAATTGAGTGATATTATCCTTTTTCATGGATAATAATTCGCTATAATATTTATTTGCCTCTTTCGGTTGACCTAAACCAGTATAAATCTCTCCTAAAACTTTGACTACGTCATAATAATTCGCGTAGAAGTATCTGTCTGAGTCCTTATTCTGAAGGATTCTTTTGTAAACATTCAATCCAATAGATAAGGCTTTCTCATATTCCTCTTTTTGTATCAAAGCATTACAAAGAAATATAAAAGTACTCTCAAAAGTTGATGTACTTGCCCTTCTAATAGACTCCTCATGCTTAAGAGCATATTGATAATTACTTAAAGCATAGGCCAAAGCCATATCAAAATTTCCTGACTTATTATAGATAGTAACATAGTCCTGTAAAGTATAGAGAACCTCTTCATTGAAAGTCTCCTTTTCAGAATTCATCTTTCTTATAATATCAATTCTTTCGGGCAAGTATTTTACAAGTGTATCGAGACTCAAATTAGCATACTGGTAAGAGTAATATCGATAATCGAGCATAACGCGGTAGCCTGCACTATCATAGTACTTTGATTTACTATACAGCAATTGTGCTGTATCCAGAAGTTCTGCAGCACGATAAAAATCAGTTAACCTTTGCTTAATTTTTCCAATCAAGGAATAGCCCCTGAATTGAAGAAAGGGAGAAGAGACCTTCCCTTCTCTAATCAGGTCCATGGCTTCCTGAGCCGTTTCTAAAGATTTATCAAGATCAATTATTCTTCTTTCAATATCTCCTTGAGCTTCAAGGCTTAGGAAAAGTAAATCCCAATTCTCCTCAGAACGAGCCACATTCTCTAGATCATTCAACATAGGGTGTGCAATCATCAATAATGAATCGCCTTTTTCCCTTTGAGCAATACTCTTTAAACTATCTCCTCTTTCTTTAATTTTATTTACTATTTGAAAACGAGGATCACCATATTCGAACTTTTGTTTAAACGCAACTTCCTGTGCAATCAAGACAAAACTAGGAGATGATAACAGAATGTATGTTACTACTGCACAGTACCATAGAGGCCTTTTTAAGTACATTTTAATCATTTGAACAGCAGTTGAGGTGATTATTGAATTTAGCCAAGTTTTAAAGAATCACCAAAACAAAGATATTTACTAACAACTATAGCCAAAAGCAGTTAAATCTATGTGAAAATCTATTTGAAAACAGAAGTTATCCAGCCTTTAGAAAAGGTTGTATCAGGGTTCAATGACTCTTTGTTCATGGCATTAAGCCCCCCCTTTCCAAAAGTTATATTGCTAAGGTTCGATGGATCCAAGGCTGGTGATACAGTTAGTCTCGAATTAAACTTCATCTTGTTCAAGCAAAAATGGACAAGTCAGATCTCTGAAAGTAACAAGTCAGAAGGTCAATTCTACTTTATTGACGAAGGCACTGAGCTCCCTTTCCCTTTAAAAAAATGGAGACACAAGCATGTTATCAAGTCTACTAAGAACGGAAGTATTATTATTGACGACATTGATTTTGGCACCAACCTTCTACTCTTAGATGTTCTGATATATCCGTTTTTACTTTTACAATTTCTTTATAGGAAGCCTATTTATAGAAGGATATTCGGTCAAAACTAAGGGTGAACATATTTCGTATGTGTTAATAAGTCAAAGAACAACAATATGAAAGGCAAACTCATCATACTCTTCTCTCTATTTCTGAGTGCTAGCCTTTGGGCTCAGAATCCTTTAGGCTTTTCATTGTCGGGTGGTAAATCATATGTTGAGCTAAGCTTTAAGCAAGAGAGTAACTTAATAGTTGTTCCTATCATATTGAACGATAAGGGTCCTTTCAACTTTATCTTAGATACTGGTTCAGAATCTGGAATGATCTTCGACAGGTGGGTTATCGCTGAGAATAATCTAGTTGATGCAAGGAAGATCCCAATATATGCAGATAATGGTAACAAGATCACTGACATTTTGGTGGCCAACGATCTTAGGATCAATATGACTGGTGTAGAAGCCTCTCAACAATCTATGCTGGTGCTGAATGAAAACAATTTAAATGTTAGGAATATTTTAGGGGTAGATGCGCATGGAGTTTTAGGGTCTGAGGTCTTTAATCGTTTTGTTGTTGAGATCGATTATCAAAATGAAAAAATTCGACTCTACGAACACGAAAAATTCAAAGCTCCTCGTGGATTCAAAAGAATCCCTCTAGAAGTCATTAAGTTCAGGCCCTATATCGAAACTACCATTAGGCAAAAAGGCGAGAAGAAGATAGATGTGAAACTATTGGTTGACACCGGAGCTAGTAGCGCTCTCTTTTTAGATCAGGAGAAGCATGAAGAAATTTATCTACCAGATGAAAACCTTAACCATTATTTAGGAAGTAGTTTAACTGGCGCATTAGAAGGACAAATCGCTCGGGTTAAAAAGATCAAGATCGGCAAGTTCAAATTTAAAAAAGTGCTTACCTCATTCCCGAATGACTGGAGAATTCCTAGTGTTGTTAAAGATCGAAGCATCGAAATCAAAAGATATGGTACACTAGGTTCAGATGTCCTTTCCAGGTTTACGGTGATCTACAATTATTTCGACCACTGCATTTACCTGAAAAAGAACGAAGATTACCGTGAAAGCTTTAAATTCAACAGAGCCGGTTTTACCTTTACAGCTGGCGGAAATGAGTTAGATCAATATTTTGTTTCAACCATTATCCCTAACTCACCTGCTTCAAAGATAGGTTTACAGATCAATGATGAAATCATTGCTATAGGTGGTAAACCAGTTTTCTTTTACTCTTTTTCACAGATGAATACTCTACTTAGAGATGAGCCAGGAAAGAAGATCGAGATCATTATTAGGCGCAATGGTGAGTTGTTTAAAAAGGAAATGAAACTTAAAAAATTGATATAAAAAAAGGCCACAAATTGCGGCCTTTTCTCTCTAACAATTGCACTCTTTACTGAGGATCTAAAATATCGTTAACTCTTTCAAGAGCATCTTCTAAATGAATTTTGCTCATGCCATCAGAAGTTCTACCAATGGCAGCTCTGATCGTTGACTGAAGTCTTTTCAATTCAGCTCTAGCTACAGATCTAATGTCTGATTGAGAAGCATCAAGGCTATCGCCAAATCTGCTGTTACCCTCATCTCCTGTGAACATAGTTTCTAATCTTTCGATATGCGCTCTCTGTAAGTTTCTTCTATAGGTATCTATAGCGCTTCCATTTCTAAGTTCAGACCAAACACCATTTCTTACGTCAGCAAAAAGCTCAGTGATCATATATGCTTCTGAACCATTTAAAGCTCCATTTTCGATCATTCTACCAAGTTTACCCCACTCTAATAAGTTATTAAGAGTAGAAACCTGTAAAGATCTCATGCTTTCCACAGCTCCATAATCTTGAAGTCTACCAATGATCTCATTATCAAGCATCCATTTTGGAGTATTGAATAGTTGGTCATTCAAGAACTTGACAGCCTCTTTTTGCTTTGCTTTAGGGGCGTGAGTGTAAACTAAACCGTCTTGATCTGCAGTTTTGTAATCTTCTTTAACACCACCCACATATCTTCTTACATGGCCCATGTATCTGTTAAACTGAGAACGAACTTCACCGTACATTTCTTCTAATTCAGAGTAATCAGATCCTTCTACATAAGTCCAATCTTGAAGATTGTTCATTATCCTTTTTAGGTTCTCTATTCCATAGGCACTAGCTTTCATTGCATCATCACCCAGGTCTTCACTTTGTGCAGTGTAGTCATTAGAGTTACCTTGGCGACCATATCTGTAAAGAGGATCACCATTTTTATCTTCAATCCATTTTCTTAGAGTTGGTAATTCATCTTCTGGTGAATCAGCATCCAAAATAGGTGTATATCCCCAAGCAATAGCATATTTATCATACTCTCCAACTTCAGGCATCAAAGCTACCCCTTCATCTTCTGGCTGAGCGATGTAATTGAATCGAGCATAGTCCATAATAGAAGGAGCTGTACCCATTCTCTTAGTAAATTCAGCTGACCTTAAAGACTCTACTGGGTAAGCATTACTCGACCCAAAGTTGTGTGGTAGGCCCAAAGTGTGACCAACTTCATGAGATGAAACAAAACGAATCAATCTAGACATTACAGCATCATCAAATTCAGGAGACTGTGCCATTGGATTGATCGCTGCAGTCTGAACAAAGAACCACCTTCTCAATAAAGTCATTACGTTATGGTACCAGTTGATATCACTTTCTAAGATCTCACCAGATCTAGGGTCTGATACGTGAGGACCATTAGCATTTGGAATTGGAGAAGCTAAATATCTAACAGTAGAATATCTAACATCTTCTGGGCTCCAATCTGGATCTTCTTCTTTAGTCGGTGCTTCTTTAGCAATAATTGCTTCTTTGAAACCAGCACGCTCAAAAGCTACTTGCCAATCTTCGATACCATCTTTAATTGCCTGAACCCACTGCTTAGGGGTAGCTCGATCGATATAATAAACAATTTGCTTCTTAGGAACTACTAGTTCCCCTCTTTTGAACTTCTCAATATCTTCATCTTTAACTTCTAGTCTCCATCTGTCAAGGTATCTTATAGTCTTAGATTGTTGAGCATCTAAACCATAATCTGTGGTACCTCTTGCAAACCAACCTACTCTTCTATCATAAAGTCTTCTTTGCATTGGCTCTTCTGGAAGAAGAATCATAGAGTTGCTCATTTCAACTGTAATTGCACCATCTGCTGATGAAGAAGGCGAATTACCTGCTAAGTATGTTTTCACGTGTCTTAGCTCAAGGTTTTCAGGATAAGCGCTAACTCTTGTTACGTAAGATCTATCATTATCCAATCTAGTCACTCTATATTGAGTTCTTCTGAATTGTGGTAAGCCCAATGGCTTTACATCCGATGTTAAAAGTGAAGTAGCATCAATAACAACTCCGGTTGAATCTTTTCCATTCGCTTCAATTTTAAAAGCTCTTAAAATTGGGTCGAAGTTAGAGTTCTCAACCGCTTCACTGATCGGTAAAGAATCTGCTGCAGTAATCTGTGTTGAGATGATCTTTAATAAGATCATGTCTTGTTCTTTTTCCCATCTCAGCATTTGAGTATTGGTCTTTCCTCCACCGAATCCAATGCCAGATGCAGTTTTAGCAATACGTGTAACCATTAGCATATCACGACCAAGCATTTCGAATGGGATTTCGAAGTAATACTTGTCATCTTGCTTGTGAACATTAAAAAGGCCTTCGTCAGTTTCGGCTCCTTCTTTAATCAAATCTTCAAAAGACTTCATTCCGTCTTTCTTCTCTGGCTTTTTAGCCTCTGCGGGCGCTTCTTGTTTTTCTTCCTCTGCTTTTCTCTGCTTTCTCGTTTTACGTTGCGCTTCAGCATCCATTATACTGAAAAGCATCATTGCAGCAAGAGAGAAGATAAACAACCCTTTTGCTTTAGTTTTAAAAGGTCTCATTCTCATTTATTTGTTTAATTGATTTCAATTTCGAGCTTTAAACTTAATTCAAAAACATTCTTCCTCTTTTCATTTTATTTAAGTGGTTAATATATTCAATAACTAACAGCTAATTGCGAGATATAATCATAGTAGGTGGTGGTTTAGGCGGGCTAATTACAGCCATTCTTTCCCATAGAAAGGGTTTTGAGGTTGTCTTGATCGAGAAAAAGGAATATCCCTTCCATAGGGTTTGCGGAGAATATA
Organism: Roseivirga sp.; assembly: GCA_965661435.1. Taxonomy (GTDB): domain Bacteria; phylum Bacteroidota; class Bacteroidia; order Cytophagales; family Cyclobacteriaceae; genus Roseivirga. Next base: position 31,548 of record CBFIDS010000079.1, on the reverse strand, counting down.
TTTCTCATGAAACGCTACCTTTTCTAAGAAAGGAAAATCTCTTACCCCCAAATTTAGACCTTCCGAGTATCAAAAAATTTCAGTATTCCTCTATTAAAGGAAAAAGTTTTGAAATGGCCCTAGACTTAGGTGGCTTTGGCCTAAGTAGGTATACTTTCGATCAGCACCTGTTCGAAATAGCTAAGGCAGAAGGCGTTGAAGTTTGGCAAAAGCAGGTGGTTTCAAGAATTGACTATGTCAATGGTATTTTTCAGGTTGAAAGCTCTAATGGTAAGCAAGTTTCGGGAAAACTTGTCGTAGGTGCATATGGGAAAAGAAGTAATATAGATGTCAAACTAGAAAGAAGTCATACTCAAAAAAGAGCCCCTTATATAGGTGTCAAATATCATATTAAAACAGACTTTCCGAAGGATCAGATCAGTTTGCATAATTTTCAAAACGGCTATTGTGGAGTCAGTGCCATAGAAAATGATAAATACAATCTCTGCTATCTCGGATCTAGAAAAGATTTAAAAAAATATGGCAGCATAGATTCAATGGAACAAGAAACGGTTCAAAAAAACCCATTCTTGGCCGATTTATTCCAGAATTCAGATTTCCTTTTCGACCAACCAGAGGTGATCAATGAATTTAGTTTCGCTCCCAAAAAGTTAATAGAGGAACATATTTTCATGGTTGGCGATGCCGCAGGACTTATAACTCCACTATGCGGAAACGGCATGGCAATGGCCATTCATAGTGCTAAACTTTTATCTGATCTAATTCATCAGTATTATCAAAAAGGTGATCTACAAAGAGCGAAGTTGGAACAAGCATATCTTCAAGAATGGAACAAGATTTTTAAAATGAGACTCTGGGTTGGAAGAAAGACTCAAAGCCTTTTCGGTGCCGAGTTTACTTCTGAATTGGCCATTGGCCTAATGAAGAATATTCCTTCTTTTGCGAAAACAATTATGAAAAACACACACGGAGAACCTTTTTAGTAAACTCCAGCCACATTCAATACCTGACTTGACGCCAAAAAGTAATACAGGAAGAATCCTCCTAAGCAGGTCGCACTTATAAAATTGAGTCTCATCGTATTCCTATAATTCGCTTGGCTTATGTCATTAACCACTTTCATATACCACCAACCAAAAAATAATAGAACAGGGGATAAAGCAACTATGAATTGAACCGCATAATGAGGCGCTGCATATTCTCTAAAATACCAAAAGTAAAAAGCAGTCGCTATGACAAAACAAAACCCTGTAAAATGGAAAGTTCCCTTAACACCAAGAATAATTGAAAGTGTTCTATCTCCTCTTTTCGAATCTTCTTCGTGTTGATAAATCTGTGTCATAGGGTAAGAACCCCAGAGGATAGCAGAGGATAAAAAGCCTGGTATCAATACCTGAGGCTTTAAAATACTGCTGAAGTCAAAATTATTGAGTCCGATATAAACGAGCCATACGACCCAAGCCCCCTGAAAAAATCCAGCAATCAACCAACTTAATAATGGATACTTCTTTAGCCTTATTAACGGATGACTATAAGCTCTAGATACAAGAACATATACCAAGATCATAAAAAGTAAAGTCCAATTCTCAGGAAATATCAAATAGGTAATTAACAAGCCTAGGGCATCAAATATTTGAGCTATATAAAACACGTTCCTATCAACTTTAGGAGGATTCTTTAATCCGCCAATGCTTCCTTCATCCTTATCAAAAAAACTATTGAAGGCGTTACTCGCAGGGTAAATCAAGAAATGGAGAATGATAAAAAGTCCCCCAATTCCTTTCTCAGATAAGTTCGGACTTATAGAAAGAGCGAAGAAAAATATGGGCAGGAGAAAGTAAGAAAATGGAATGCGTAAATGGAGCCAAGTTGCCTTTTTGAACATATTGAAACTTTGTCTGAACAATTTAGTATAAAAGCTCTATTATAAGATGTGAGCAGTTATTTAATCTCTTTTGGTTTAGCAAATCCTGAACATCAGATCGATCAAGCGCGAGTATATGAATTTATGAGCCAGGCTCATGGAATGGACTCAGATGAACAAAGAAGACTCAAAGCACTCTACCGAGCAAGTGGTATAAAATCTAGGTATTCCGTCATTCGAGATTATATGCATGAAAACCCGGAAGACTGGGAATTCTACCCAAACAACAGAAACCTTACGCCTTTTCCATCTACAAAAGACCGGCATGAACTATACAGACAACATGCCATTAAGTTGTCTAAGCAATCATCTGAGCAAGCGATTTCTAAAACCAACTTAAGTGGGTCAGATTTTACTCACCTGATCACTATATCATGTACAGGCATGTATGCACCAGGGCTTGATCTAGATTTAGTTAAAGAATTAGGTTTACCTACAACCATTGAAAGGACATGCATTAATTTCATGGGCTGTTATGCCGCTTTCAATGGTATCAAATTAGGAAATACTATTTGTCAAGCCAATCCTAATGCTAAAGTTCTCATTGTAGCAACAGAACTTTGTACAATACATTTCCAAAAAGGAAAAAATGAAGACAACTTGATCGCCAATGCCATTTTTGGAGATGGTTCAGCAGCTGTAATTATTTCCGGAAATCGGGCAGATGCGAAAAAAGACATAACACTTTCACCAAAAAAGTTCTTGAATGACATCTATCCAGAAGGGTCATCAGAAATGGCCTGGAACATTGGCAATTTTGGCTTTGAAATGAAACTAAGCAGCTACGTTCCCAAGCTGATTGAAAACGGGATCTCCAACCTGGTAGAAAGACTGCTTCAGAATACGGAGGAAAACTTGCCTCAGCATTATGCATTTCACCCTGGCGGTAAAAAGATCTTAGAGGTCATTGAGTCCGAACTTAAGCTTTCGAAAGAGCAGGATTGGGCTGGAAGAAAAGTGCTTCAAGAATATGGAAACATGTCTTCCCCCACTATACTATTTGTAATGAGTAGAATACTAGATGAATTAAATGAAGATCATAAAGGTCAGCAAATGCTATCTTTAGCCTTTGGGCCTGGGCTTACCATGGAGTCCATGTTATTAGAAGTCTCATAAATGGCTAACAGATTTAATTTTCGTGCCTCGGAAGAGGAATTAATGGACGACCTTTCAGCAGATGGGCCCGTTATCTCTCAAACCCTGAGAGAACTTGAAACCATAAATAGGTGGCTGGGTGGAAACTTCGTAACCATTGATGGGATAGTCAAACTGATCAGACGAAAAGAACCTAAAAAGCTTAAAATTGCAGACCTAGGTTGTGGAGGCGGAGATATACTAAAGCTTGTTGCTCAATGGGCAAAAAAGAAAGATCTTGAGGTTGAATTAATCGGCTTTGATGCTAATCCTCATATAGTGAAATATGCTGAAGAGAATTGCCAGGACTTTGATAACATAAGCTTCGAAGAACAAGATATCTTCAGTGAAGCATTCAAAGAACGAGAATTCGATATTATCCTTTGTACCCTTTTTACTCATCACTTTTCTAGTCCTTCATTAGTTGAGATATTTCAACAATTCAAAAGGCAATCCAAATATGGTGTTGTCATCAATGACCTACATCGTCATCCTTTAGCCTACCATTCCATTAAACTATTAGTCAACTCTTTTTCTAAATCAGAAATGGTTAAAAACGATGGTCCATTATCAGTCTTGCGTTCCTTCAAAAGAAAAGACCTGATTCAAATTATGAATCAGGCCGAAGTACAAAAATATTCCTTAAAATGGATGTGGGCTTTCAGGTGGCAATTGGTGTTTTAACCTACCCAAGTCACCTTGTCCTCAATAGGTTTTCTTCTCCCATTAGGCCATTTGTCAATCTTCAGGTTTCCTATATACATAAAGCCTAAAAGCTTATCCCTTACCCCTAATCCAAAGAATTCTTTAGCTTCTTCATAATAGGTGACTCCTCCAGAGCCCCAGTAACAACCGATTCCTCTAGCCGCTGCCGTTAAATACATATTCTGAACAGCCATAGCAGTAGAGGCAATCTCTTCCTCCACAGGCACTGATTCTTTCTCATCTCTTTTCATACCAATAGAAATGATATGCGAAGCCATCAATGGTTTAGCAGCTAACTTATCGTAAGTAGCTTCTTTAAAAGTGCCCTTCCTTTGTGAAACTTTTCGATACAATTCTGACTGGAATTGAGCTAATTTTTTCAAGCCTTCTCCCTTAAAAACAACAAACCTCCATGGTTCAGTTAATCGATGGGTCGGTGCCCAATTAGCATTTTCTAACATCTCCTTTATGATCTCTTCTTTTACAGGTTCAGAAGAATATTGGGCAGGATAAATAGACCTTCTATTTCTAATTAGTTCTGTAGCTTGTTGCGCATCAAATTCTATCATACTAATGATTGATTTTCATTTTAAATCCGAAATAAACATTTCTGCCTGGTGATGGCTGAAAATAACGTTGCCCAAAGGCGTTCAAGTCATTTCCTAAACTGTAGTCTATATCAAATACATTATTAACTCCCCCGAAGGCTTCATACTCCAAACCCTTATTCTGAAAATTATACCCCAGCCTAGTTTGTACCAAGTGATATTCGTCTGCAAAGACAGTATTTTGGTCATTGAGTGGAATACGATCGGAGAATCTATAGGTTACATTGGCATAAAACCCATTCCGGAATTCTATATCTGTTAACAAATTGATCACCATGGGTGCTGTGCCCGTGAGAGCATTTCCACTTAAATCATCTCCTCCATCTACGAAGTCCTTGAATTCAAAATCATGATAAGTATAAGCCAATTTAGAATTTAACCTACTCAAATTAAGACTAGAATTCTTTAACCAAACCCATTGAATTGAGGCTTCTAAACCTTGCTGATCTATCTGCCCAGAATTTCTGAAAAGTACAACTCCCTGAGGGTCCGTTTCGGTTGTTATGCTTTCATCCAAGTTGAACATGAAAGCTGCAATATCATATGAAAGTCTATTTTGAAATAGGCTTCCTCGCAGGTTCAACTCATAGTTAATACCTATCTCCGGAGCGAGACCCAAGTTAAGTGTCCCTTCATTTGTTCTTACTTCAGTTGTGGTTGGAGGTGAATAGCCATGGGAGATAGAGAAGTGGGTGTTAAATTGTTCATTCCAGCTATGGCTCAAAGCCACCCTTGGACTCAAAACACTCTCAAAATTTTTCTCTACTAGACCCGGTGAATTATTGATCTCATCTTCTAGTCTATTAATGTTATATTTCAAACTATTCAAACTGGCACCCACTGTTAATTTAGTGGATTGCCCTAAATTCAACTTGGCATCTAAAAACCAGAAGCTGAGTCTGTTTTCAAGTAGGTCTGAAAAACGTAATGTGTCGCTCTCCCCGCCTACATTTCCGAAATTTTTAGCCCTAACTTCTGCAAATTGATTCTCCGTTCCATAGGTCAATTGAGAGTTGCGGCCGAAGACTCTAAAATCATTTTCTAATTCTAAACGAAATCCAAAACCGTCTTCTATATCTCTTTTGTAATCAAGAATAAATGGGTTTTCGAAGTTTCTTGAAGAATAATAAGCATTGAAATCACTTATAAACCTATCTGAGATCTCATATTCCTGTCCCACTCTAGCGACAAAGAATTGATGATCTATAGATGCATTGAAAGGCTCACTTCTAGGTCGAGCTTGTCTTCTGTTTTCCTCTAATTGAGTAGGGTTCAGCCCTCCTGGAATTTCATAAAAGAGATCTGAATATAGCAGAGAGGCGGAATATGTTTTTTTCTCGTTGGCGAAATACAAAAAGTCGATCTCACCTACATGTCTTTTTGTTTCATTATGATCTCTAAAACCATCAACGTCCTGGAAAGCGTATTTTCCTGTAAGACTAAATTTTTCTTTCAGAAGATTCGTTTGGACAGAAGACCGAAAAGCTCCAAATGAACCAATAGATGATGAGAATGTAGTCGCATTACTTAAGCTTGCATAATCTGTACTCCTTAATTTGATTACACCGCCATTACCAGCTCCATAAGCACTTCCTGCAGGTCCTTTAATGATCTCTATATCGCTGATATTCGTTAAGTCGAGCAAATTCAAAAAAGTATTCCCACCAGGTTCGGTAAATGGAATTCCATTCCAATAAACTTTCACGTTCCTCACGCCAAAAGGAGATCGTATTGAGCTACCCCTTATGGAGACACGGTAACTTGCTTCAGCCCTTTGCTCAAATTGTACTCCAGGAATGGTGTTCACGGTTGAAACCACCGCGTATTGATCAAATCGGCTGAGATCCTTTGGGCTGATTTTAGCAATTCCCCCAGCTATTTTTGAAAGCTTATCATTATCCGTAAAACCCTCAACTACCACCTGATCTAAGTTTTGGGTCCGTTTTTCCAAGATTACTTTTAGTGATTTAGTTGAATTCCAAACGACCTTTTTTGATTGATGACTAACGTGTTGAATAAGAACTTCAAATATTCCGGGTTTCTCTATTTGTACTTTACCCTCGCCATTACTCACCCAAACGGTACCAGATTCATCTGTAACACTGGCCGCCTCTATAGGCTCAAGTTTTTGATCCAGAATAAGCATCTGACCTTGAGCATATACAGTGCAGCAAAGAAAAGCAACAATGAGTGATAGTGAGTATTTTCTATATCTTCTTAAATTCATAACTCGAAATAATCCGGTCGATGCAAATGTGCGGATTTGATCGCTCAAAAAATGACCGCCCATAAATCTAAAAATCAACTTATGTTTAAATCTGTCTTTTCCTTATTTGTTTTGAGCATTGCACTGTCCGCGAATGCACAGCAAGATGTTTATTTTACATCTACTCCTGCCTTAACACCAGATGGGGGGCAAATAGTTTTTTCATATGACACTGACCTTTGGAAAGTTGACCGAAACGGAGGTACTGCCACTCGACTAACGGGTATGGAAGGTGTTGAGGAATTTCCAAGAATTAGCCCTGATGGTAAATGGGTTGCTTTTTCATCTAACCAATATGGGAACGCAGATATATATTTAATGCCAATAAATGGTGGAGAGATCAAAAGGCTTACATATAATTCGGCAAATGATCGGGTAGAAACTTGGTCTTGGGATAGTGAAACCATCTATTTCCGCTCTGGTCGTTATAACAGGCTTTCCGCCTTTACTATAGGAATTGAAGGAGGAACTCCAAAAAGAGTATTTGACCATTTCTTCAATTGGCCACATAATTTAGCCATTCATCCTGATGGAAGATTGTTCTTCAATGAAAGTTGGGAAAGCAGTAACCAAGTGGCGCGCAAAAGATATAAAGGTGCTTTTAACCCGGATATCAAAACTTATAATTTCGAAACTAAGGCATATGAAGAGCTTACTTCTTATGAAGGGAAAGATTTATGGAGCACCATCGACAAGTCTGGTAAAATTTACTTCGCTTCTGACGAATCAAATGGACAGTATAATCTATATGGGTTTGTCAATGGATCTAAAGCTAGGTTAACCAATTTCAAAACTTCGATCAAAGATCCACAGGTAAATGCCGATGGTGGGTTTATCACTTTCGAAAAAGATTACCAACTTTATGTATATGATGTTGCAAGCAAAAAAAGTCAGAAGGTACCGATTTCCATCTTCAAGAACAACACGCTAGCACAAGATCAAGAGTTCAATACAGACAATAATGTAGCAGCATTTGATATCTCTCCGGATGAGAAAAAAATGGCCTTCGTCAGCAGGGGCGAACTTTTTGTATCTGACATTTCAGGAAAGTTCATCAAGCAACTCGAAACAAAGACTAACGAAAGGGTTACTGAAGTAAAATGGCTTAAAGACAATCAGACAATTCTTTACACTCAAACCATAGACGGCTACACTAATTTATTCACCATTAATGCCGCTACTGGTACTGGTGAAAAGCAAATTACCAACGATGACGAAACTAATCGGAATTTAGAGTTGAATCCAGAACTAACACAAGCAGCCTATTACAGTGGCATCCATGAAGTTCGCTTGCTTGACTTAGAAAATATGGAAAGCAAAACTATTGCTAACGAAGAACTCTGGGGGCTTTATAATCCGCAACCAAGATTCTCACCAGATGGCAAGTATCTGACATTCACCGTAAGGAACGATTTTGAGGAAGACATATATATCTATGACCTAGCAAACGAAGAAGTCATTAATTATACGAAAACTGGTGTTCCAGAAACCAGTCCGTTCTGGGGTCCCGATGGCAAATACATATACTTCGTCAGTAACAGAACTGAGCCTAGTTATCCTTTTGGATTGCAAGACCCTAACCTTTATCGCATTCCACTTAAGCGTCATGAAGATAAATTCAAATCAGAGCAATTGGCAGAGGTATTTGCAGAAGAAAGCGAAGGAGAAAAAACGGAGGAAGAGAATATCTCCACGGTGATTGACTTTGATGCAGATGTTTTACAAATGATGGAACGACTCGGGCCAGGATTCGGTAGTCAAAATAATCCTTTCGTTATTCGAAGTGGAGAAAAGACCCAGATCATCTATAACTCTAATCATGATGAGGGCAGTCGTGCACTTTGGGTAACCACGCTTGAACCCTTCGAGAGGCCTAAAACAGAAAAAATTGCTGGCTCCGCAAGAGCTGGGGGCATCATAAAAGTCAACAAGACCCTCTATGTCAATAATGGCGGTTCTATTGCCAAGCTGAATCTCAGTGGAAAGAAAATAGACAATATTGAGACTCAATTTAGCTTTAGAAAATCCCTTGAGAGTGAATTCGAACAGATCTATTATGAAACTTGGGCAGGGGTAGAGCAGAACTTCTATAATGAAACATTTCATGGTGAAGACTGGGCTGACTTGAAGGTGCAATACGCTCAATTCTTATCTGAAATTAGCTCAAGAAGAGAACTGAGAACTTTACTGAATGACCTTTTAGGTGAGTTGAATTCTTCACATATGGGGTTCAATTCGTCTGGTAGAGAAGAAAGCATTTACTATAGTAGCAATAGTCTGAACCTAGGAGTGATGTTTTCTCGAGAAAACCCATATGAGATTGAAAAGATAGTAAGTAAAGGCCCGGCGGACTTTTCAGACAAAAACCTTCAGGCAGGAGATATAATTACTGCCATAAATGGAGAGCAAGTTGAATTAGGAATGAACAGAGAGTACTATTTATCTCAGCCTTCCATCGGAGAGGAAGTTTTGCTTACAGTAGATAGAGATGGTAATAGCATTGAAGTAAAAATTCACCCGAATAGTACAGGAAGCTTGCGTAATGATCTATACGATGAATGGATTGCCAATAATCAAAATACTGTAGATGAGAAAACAAATAAGAAAGTCGCATATGTTCATATGAAGAACATGAGTGGCGGGTCTCTTCAGCAATTCTTGATAGAAATGACTTCCGAAACTTATAACCGAGATGCCCTTATTCTAGATTTGCGTTATAACACAGGTGGAAATGTTCATGATGAGGTACTCAAGTTCTTGTCACAGAAACCTTACTTACAATGGAAATTCAGAGAAGGTAAACTTACCCCACAGAGTAATTTTGGAACGGCTTCAAAACCTATGGTTTTGCTGATTAATGAGCAAAGCTTAAGTGATGCAGAAATGACAGCAGCTGGCTGGAAAGAATTGGGACTGGGCAAGATCATTGGAACGGAAACCTATCGCTGGATCATCTTTACCAGTGGTGCCAGCCTTGTAGATGGTTCATATTATAGGCTTCCTAGCTGGGGCTGCTATACCCTTGATGGTAAAAACCTAGAGAAAGAAGGAGTTAGCCCCGATATTACCGTAAGGACAACATTCGAAGACAGAGTCAATGGAATGGATCCACAATTAGAAAGAGCAATTCAAGAAATTTTGAAGGACCTAAATAACTAATTTGAATAGAACTAAAGTATTTAGAACGAAGGAAGACTTAGAATCAGCATTATCAGATAACCCGATTCGAGTTTTAAGAATAGGAGAGCAAAAGGTATGTATTGCCAAACACGATGATACATTTTTTGCTTTCCAACACCTTTGTCCACATCAAAAGCACCCATTGAAAGAAGGTTTGATCACTGATTTTGGAGAGATCGTTTGCCCACTTCATGAATACCGTTTTAACCTAAAAAGTGGGATATGTGTAAATCAGAAATGCTCCGATCTGATTACTTACCAAATTGAGATCGAGTCACAGGGGGTTTTCATCAACCTAAAGTAGCGCTGATTCAAACCGACTTCCTACTCTTAATGTTACTTAATCATAAGACCCAGCATCGATCAGATCATCTTGATCTGAGGCCTTTACCGCAAAATTGAATCCTTGATGAATAGAATATGCACCATATTCACCTTGCTTGTTCAATGCCAAAAACCCTACCTGGAGATTCTTATAGTCTTTTGGATATTTCCTTACAATTCTGTTCACCGCTTGCTCGCAAGCTTCCTGAGGAGAATAACCTTGCCTCATTAATTCAACGATCATGTGAGAGCCGCAGATCTTGATCACAAATTCTCCTAGACCTGTGGCAGTAGCTGCTCCAATTTCATTATCGACATATAGACCTGCTCCTATGATGGGAGAATCACCTACTCTACCGTGCATTTTCCAAGCAGCTCCACTGGTAGTACATGCACCTGATAGATTACCGTCTTCATCCAATGCGACCATACCTATGGTATCGTGATTTTCAATATTGATCTCTGGTTGATAATCCTGATTTTTCAACCAGTTCTTCCAAGCTTTTTCGGAGTTTTCAGTCAACAGATTCTCTTCTTTGAAACCTTTGTCCAAGGCAAATTTCTTGGCGCCATCTCCAACTAGCATCACGTGAGGCGTATCGTCCATCACTTTTCTTGCCACTGCTATTGGGTTTTTAATATCCTGCAAAAATGCCACTGATCCTGCATTTTCGAACTCATCCATTATGCAAGCATCGAGCGTTACTTTCCCATCTCTATCTGGAAATCCACCTATGCCTACTGTGGCATTGTTCGGGTCATTTTCTGTGACCATCACCCCTTGCTCTACGGCATCTACAGATCGGCCACCCGACTTGAGTACTTGCCAAGCCGCCTGATTAGCTTCTTGTCCATGGTTCCAAGTAGAAACAACAATCGGCTTTTTCGGTGGGCTTTGTGGTGTACAAGCCATGCTTGAAATACTCGCTGTACTTACTGCTAATCCGCTGAAAATGGTTGATTTTAAAAACTTACGTCTGTCTGCCATGAGCAAAAAATTTTCTGAATTTATAAAAAAACAGAACGAGTAGAGTAACCAATTATCAAAGCATTTCATTTTTTAAGCTTTGTGGCTAACTTCCGACATGAAGAATTTTTTGATCGCCTTAAGCTTTTTAATCCTCACATTCAGTTGCACCCCTACTCCTCCAAAAGTGATTGAACCGATGATTGTGCCAGAACCTCAAAGTATGGTGGTTGAAATGAATAAGCACTTCGTACTTAACAGTAAACCTGCTCTTCATAGCGATAGCGAAACGGCCAATCCGATGATGGACTTCTTGAATGACTACTTTCAAACTACTGGTTGGACCCCACATGTAGCAGATAAAGGAAGCTCCGAAATCAAATTCGTGGATAAGGATGATCTATCTGAAGAAGCTTATGAGTTAAGCATAAATAACACTGGAATTCACATTCGCGCTAGCCATGAAAAAGGATTCTTCTATGGAGTTCAATCTTTAATTCAATTGCTTCCTCCCAATAAGAAAATTGCTAACCTTCCTTATTTGGAAATTCAAGATGAACCACGGTTTGAATGGAGAGGCCTCCACCTGGATGTTGGAAGACACTTTTTCCCAGTAGAGTTCATCAAGAAGTACATCGATCTGATGGCCTTCTACAAGTTCAATACCTTTCATTGGCACCTTACAGAAGATCAAGGTTGGAGAATTGAGATCAAACAATACCCAAAGCTGACAGAAATTGGCAGCCAGAGAAAGGAGACCATTTTAGAGAAAAATTTTGATCCGTATGTGGGAGATGGCAAACCGTACGGTGGATTTTATACCCAAGAAGAGATCGAAGAAGTGGTAGCCTATGCTCAGGAAAGGCAAGTAACCATTGTTCCAGAAATTGAAATGCCTGGCCATTCACTTGCCGCATTGGCGGCTTACCCTGAATTGGGTTGTAGTCCAGGCCCATACGAAGTAGGAACACGTTGGGGCGTTTATGATGATATTTATTGCCCAAGTGAATTGACATTTGAATTTTTAGAAAACGTACTGACTGAAGTGATGGATCTTTTCCCTAGTGAATACATTCACGTGGGTGGAGATGAAGCTCCAAAAACAGCATGGGAAAAGAGCGCTGTTGCGCAGCAAGTGATCCGAAGAGAAGGACTCAAGGATGAGTTTGAGCTTCAGAGTTATTTCATCCAGCGAATGGAAAAATTCTTGAATGCCAATGGCAGGCAACTCATCGGTTGGGATGAGATACTGGAAGGCGGTCTTGCTCCTGGCGCTGCTGTGATGTCTTGGCGCGGTGAAGCTGGGGGAATTGAAGCCGCAGAAGCTGAACATTACGTGGTGATGACTCCTAATGGAAATATGTATTTCGATCATTACCAGGCAAATCCAGATAATGAGCCGCTGGCAATAGGCGGATACACTACCCTTGAAAGTGTTTATAACTACGAACCAATCCCTGAAAATTTAGACGAAGAATATCATCAATACGTATTAGGTGCCCAGGCCAATGTTTGGACAGAGTATATGAAAACATCAGATCATGTAGAATACATGGTTTATCCGCGTGCGTTGGCATTAGCGGAAACGGTTTGGACTCGACCTGAAAACAAGGATTGGGATAATTTTAAAGAGAAAATGGGTCAACAATATCAGTTGCTAGATGCCAGAGATGTGAATTATCATATTGCTGCACCTGAAGGTTTGAAGCAGGGATTAACCCTTTCTGAAGAAGTTGAGATCACCCTTTCAACCCCTTATGAGGATGCAAAAATCTATTACACACTCGATGGTTCTGAACCTGACATTAGCGCTGAAGTTTATTCCGATCCGTTCACCTTGAATATTGCCGAAGGCTCAATCCAAGTAAAAGCGGTAACCATTACCAGTTCTGGCCAAAGTAGTGCTGTTGTTGAAGGTTCATACAGCAAAGCAGAGCTACGCGAACCCGCCACTCCTCAGACCTTAAGTCCTGGGCTTACTACCCGATTATTTAAAGGAAATTTCAATGCCGTCAGAAGAATTGGCGGTCCTTCTGATGTGTTATACACAAGCGATAAAATTGAACTACCTAAAGATCAGCCAGAGCAATTTGGATTGATCATGCAAGGATTCATCACAGTGCCAGAAGACGGAATCTATACTTTTTATACCTCCTCAGATGATGGAAGTGTATTGAACATCGGAAATAAAGTAGTGGTCAATAATGACGGGCTTCATGGCGCTCAAGAAAGATCGGGCGAAATAGCACTGAAAGCTGGCATTCATCCCATGCTGATCAGGTATTTTGAAGCTGGGGGCGGAGAGAGTTTAAAAGCATATATCTCTGGGCCCTATATGGACAAAATGGAGATCTCTGCGGAAATGCTGAGTCATTGATAATTATGATTAAACTCCACCTGACCTAAAGAAACGCATAATCCTCTCCCTTTTTGTCCCGATAGCTATCGGGAGGGGCTAGGGGGATTAGTACAATTGATATTTTAGTTTATGGGAGAACGTGATTAGGAAACTTGACCGCAACCTCATTTGAAAATATGAGTATAACTTTCCATCTGTCTATGAAAAGACTATTTATATTCCTAGCCTTATGTGCTTCTCTTCAATCGCTAGCACAAAAGCCCGTTGCCAGATTACCTTTCGAGATTCAAGCGGAACACATTCATGTTAAGGTAGAGGTGGACGGACAAAAAGACCTGACCATGGCATTCGACACGGGTGCTCGTGCTAATCTTATCGATAAAGATCTTGCCACAAAACTTGGGTTTGAGGTTTCTGGAAGACAACAAGTGGAAGGTGCTTCAGGCATTATCATTATAGAATTATCGGAAGGCCATACCATGAGCGTTGGTGAATACTCCTTTCAGCAAGAAGCATTTTTCCTGATGGAACTAGATCGATTGAGCGATGAAGATCACCCGATTGATGGTGTTATCGGTGGCAGTATTTTAGATCGCTTTGTCACAGAAATCAACTTCGATAAATCAGAGATTCTTCTATATGATCAAAAGTCTTTTGAGGCTCCAACGTCCTATTCTCAGCAAAAATTCTCGTTTTATCCTTTTGGCATTCCTGTACTTACTGGCCAATTGAACTTAGGCAATGGCACTCGGTTAGAAGGTCGTTATCTGGTAGATACCGGAGCTGCTCTGGCCTTAAGCCTGAACTACCCACTGGTGAAAAAACAAACGTTGACAAAAACCTTAACCCCGAATTATCCTTATGTGAGTAGAAATGTCAATTCAGAATCTACCGACATCATCGGCAGACTTCCACAATTCGATTTTCTAGGTCATGGTTTTCAGGGATTCCCAGTAAGAATGGCGGAAGATGAAGGAGGGGTAAGCGGAAGCGCTGAAGTTGATGGCATTATAGGTCTAGAATTGCTGAAGCGGTTCAACCTGATCTTTGACTATTCTAAACAGCAGCTCTATTTCGAGCCAAACTTACTATACGATTCCTCTTTTCTTGAAAATTTTTCAGGGCTTGTGGTCAGGAAAGTAAATGGCCAGCTAACAGTAGAACAAGTCATTGATGGTTCACCGGCCAAGGAATTAGGACTACAGGAAGGTGATATTGTTTTGGCTGTAGATGATCAAGACGATTTGAGCAAGTTTGAGTTTTATGAGTATGTCCATCCTTTGCGAAAAGAAGTTAAAATCAAGATCTTAAGGGAGGAAGAGATTATCTTAGTCAACCTAAAAGCTGGAAATCTGATTTAAATGAAGGTCATTCTTAGAAACTCGCTCTTAGTAGGACTCATCTCAACTTTCGTTCTTTTGTCTTGCGACAATATATCTGATGAGCAAAAATGGGAAGGTGCCATTCAAACTTTTATTTACGAACACGAAGAAGATTTTTATAACTACAGAGCGCTAGGTTTCCAGAAGATCGATAAGGCATTTTTCGAAAAGCAGGGTGTAATTCGGGAGTCTCTATTAATTCTACAAGACACTACGCAAAGAAGAGTCAGCCAACTTCATTTGGCCAATCTTTCCGAAGAAGCTGAAAAGCTTCAACCTTACACCTCAACTTTTGACATTGATCAAATAGATGAATTCCTATCCATAAGAGCTCAGATTGATCAGAATTTAGAGATCGATAACCCTGAATTTGAAGCGCTTCTTAAAACCGAAGAAGCTACCATTACTTATCTGGATCAGATATTAAGCACCTTTAACCTATCTATTTACAGTCTAGATTTTGAGAATCAAGACGTTATATACTTCCACGAATTCTTAATGGATGGTGAAGAAAGATCTGCCATTATTGAAGTCGGGAGGGATACTCATGAAGTGATTTCTTTCAAAGAGTTGAGCTGATGTAACAACTAGCATAGCTTTTTGTCGTTTTCTGATAACTGATACTTTTTAATTATGAGCTTACTCGCTAACGTAGTTTGGATCGTCTTCGGAGGTTGGATGATCGCCTTGGAATATATCTGCGGAGGCATTGCCCTTTGCTTGACCATTGTTGGAATTCCTTGGGGCTTGCAATGCTTTAAGCTAGCCATTATTGGTTTTGCTCCCTTCGGTCAGGAGATACAACCTGGCAGAACTTTAAGCGGCTGCCTCTCTCTACCCCTTAACATCATCTGGATCATCTTTGGCGGCTTTTGGGTATTCGTCACCCATATGCTTTGGGGACTCTTTTTCTGTGTGACCATTATTGGTATTCCTTTTGGTCTTCAACACTTTAAGCTAGCTGGTTTAGCTTTTGCACCTTTTGGGAGGGGGATTTAGAAAGCCAAATTTCTCAAAGGAGAAAGTTGGATCAACAGTTATTTAGTTTAAAGTAATTGTTGCTGTAGAATCACGATTAATAATACAATGGAGAATACCAGACATGTCAATGTTATTCTTAATAACATTCGCCTTTCTTTTGAGTTTTTTATCAACGATTTTCTTATAGAAATATATTGATATACTATCGCAGAAGTAATTATCAAAAAAAAGGTTACGGCTAAAATTTCTTGCATATTCTTATGGTTTTTTCATCTAGTCATACACCACATTACATCAGCTAAAATTAAAGCAAACCCCAAACCACCGAGACCAATTCTAGTACCAACTTTTCCTAAGGCTTTTACTAATGCCTTTCGAATAGCATATCTGGACATAGCCCTTCCATACCATGCATCAATTAACAATTCAACTCCTAATGCTTCAAAAGCACAATAAGCTAAGCGGCTGGTATCTATTGGGTCAGAATACCAAGAAGACTTTGTATCTGAGAAATCTTTCAGGTACAGCCTTGGATTACTTTCTATTTCTTTGGAAAATATTAGGAGTGCCGTCAGAACAACTGCTTCTTTGTTATCATTAAGTACTTCTGAACCAAACATTTGGATTAATTCATGAGCTTCAAACCCATAGTGAGAAACAACCTTTATTGCAGGTCCACTTAAATCCTCCATTAAGTTCTTAGAGAGCATCGTTTTTTGTTCATAATTTTCTTGAGCAACATTCGCTTGATATAAATTATGTTTCACCAATCGATTCTTTTGCATAGTCGAAGTCAACGCTGTTCCAAAATCAAGAATTGATTCTTCGATAATTAAATTATCTATTGGTTCTATCTCTTCTTTACAAGAGATATTCAAAAACAACAAAATTATAAGTAGCGATAATCTTATTAACGATTTCCTAGTGTGTGTTATTTAATTGATTTATATAATTTATAATTAAAATATACATATTAATTTGATTTTTAAGAAGTTTAATAAATAAAAAAGCCAACCTCCTCTTTAGAGAAAGTTGGCTTTTGTCATTTTAAGTGAATAATAAGATTCTCGCCTATGCGGGAATGACGTTCTATTTTAACTTCGATTAAGCAAAGAAATAAGGGAATTTACCTTCTTTGATCATGGTATCTGCTACTTGTCTGCGGAGCACTTTTACATTCACCAAATCCATTTTAGTGAAACGCTTCAAGCCCATCAACATCACTTTTTGTTCATCTCCTTTAGTGAATGAACTGATTGCTTCTTTTGCAGCCGAGTTGATCTTATCCACTGCTTGCGAAATGTAGATCTGTGTCATGGCAATGTAATCTTTGCATGCCTCTTCACCTCTTTGGCTCACTAGCTTTTCAGTTCTCAGCATGGCTGATTCACATGCATAAGTCTCGATCAAAATATCCGCAAGATTCATCATGATCTCCTGCTCATCTTCGATTCTGTCTTGCAAGGCCATTGCGGCTTTTCCACCAACCATCAAGAATACCTTTTTCAAGTTTTTGATCACTTCTTTCTCCCCGGCAAATAATACTGATTTGTCGATAGTTGTAAAAGTTGGTACTGAAGTCAGTTCTTTAGAAACAGCCATTGCTGGTTCCATGATGTCTAGCTCGCCTTTCATGGCACGCTTCAAGATCATTCCTACCATTAACATGCGGTTGATCTCATTAGTACCTTCATAAATTCTGGCAATTCTAGCATCACGATAAGCTCTTTCCATAGAGGCATCAGCTGAGAAGCCCATACCTCCATAAACCTGAACGCCTTCATCGACCACGTAGTCCAAAACTTCAGAGCTGTGGATCTTAGAGATCGCGCATTCGATAGCGAACTGCTCCACCCCTTTGAGTTTTGCTTCGGCATCTTCCATACCATCTGCTATTAACTCATCGATCTTATCTTCAATGTTTTGTCCCGCTCGGTAGTCTAAAGATTCGGTTACAAAAGTTCTGGTGGCCATTTCTGCCAACTTCCCTTTGATAGCTCCAAAACTAGAAATAGATGTTCCGAACTGCTTACGCTCATTGGCATAGTTAGTTGCCTGAGAGATAACGGTTCTACAACCACCTAATACTCCAGCTCCTAATTTTACACGCCCAATGTTCAGGATATTTACCGCTATCTTGAATCCATTGCCTCTATCAGAAAGCATATTTTCAGCTGGAACTTCACAATCGTTGAAGAAAACCTGACGAGTTGATGATCCTTTGATCCCCATCTTTTTCTCTTCCTCGCCCATGCTAATGCCACCAAAGCCTTTTTCAACAATAAAAGCTGTTAAGTTTTTATCGTCTTCTATCTTAGCAAAAACAATGAATACATCAGCAAAACCAGCATTAGAAATCCACATCTTCTGACCCGTGATCTTATAGCGACTTCCATCTTCAGAAAGAACTGCTTTTGTTTTACCACTATTAGCGTCAGATCCTGCATCTGGCTCAGTTAAGCAATAACATGCTGCCCATTCTCCTGTCGCCAGTTTAGGCAAGTACTTCTGCTTTTGCTCTTCAGTACCGTAGTAGAGAATCGGTAAAGTTCCAATTCCTGTATGAGCTCCGTAAGTGGTAGAAAATGAGCCTGCCGCACCAATGATATCTGCGATAAGCATTGAGGTATTAAAACTCATACCCATTCCACCGTACTCTTCAGGAACTGAAATTCCTAAAAGTCCGAGCTCACCTGCCTTCTTAAAAATGTTCGGAACCAATTCAGGTTCTTTCATCGAATCGATACGATCTGCATTGGGTGCGATCTCTGTATCGATAAAGTCCTGACACGCTTGTGCCATCATCTTTTGTTCCTCAGAAAACTCTTCCGGGATAAAGACTTCTTGTGCTTCTGTTTCTCTGACGATGAATTCACCGCCTTTGATGCTTTTCTTTTCGGTCAAAACACTCATGTTTTGTAATATTTAGTCTTAATAATTTTACTTTTCAATCCCCCTACCCCCCCTGTTCAAGGGGGAATTGTGGTGCTATATCCAGCCCATATGCAAATGCGCAATGTCTGGCATTTTACCCTCCTCCCTTTTCAAGGGAGGTGCTCGAAGAGCGGAGGGTTCTAATTAAGGAACTCATAAATCCCAGCAACACCCTGGCCACCGCCAACGCAGGCAGTAACCATTCCGTACTTAGATTTACGTCTTCTCATTTCATTGAACAATTGCACTGAAAGTTTAGCGCCTGAGCATCCCAATGGGTGACCCAAAGCAATAGCTCCTCCATTCACATTTAATTTTTCTCTATCAAGGTCTAATTCTTTAACCACAGCTAACGACTGCGCGGCAAAGGCCTCGTTCAACTCTATCAGGTCCAGATCAGACTGTTTGATACCCGCTTGTCTCAATGCTATCGGAACCGCCTCAACAGGACCTATCCCCATAATTCTTGGATGAACCCCTTTGGCGGTGTATGACATCATTCTTGCGATCGGTTTCAGTCCTAATTCATTCACCATTTTCTCCGACATCACCATCACGAACGAGGCACCATCTGAAACTGGAGAAGAATTACCTGCAGTTACCTGTCCTCCTTGAGCAAATACAGGTCGAAGACCAGATAATACATCTAAAGAAGTATCTGCTCTAGGGCCTTCGTCTTTATCTACGGTGTAAGATTTCTCAGCCATTTTGCCTGAGGCATCTACAAACTTCTCATTGACTTTGATCGGTACGATCTCATCATCAAACAATCCTGCTTCTTGAGCCTTGATCGCTTTTTGGTGAGATTCAAGTGCGAACTGATCCGCCTGATCTCGAGTAATGTCAAATTCTTTGGCTACTTGTTCAGCAGTAAGACCCATGTTTAAATAGTAGTCCTGATGCTCTGTAACCAATTTATAATTCAATGCCGTTTTGTATCCCATAATGGGCACCTGACTCATAGACTCTGTACCGCCTGCAATAATGCAATCTGCTGTTCCTGCATGTATTCTAGAGGAAGCCAAAGCAATAGCTTCTAAACCTGAACCACAATAACGGTTCACGATCATTCCTGGAACGCCAATTGGCAACGAAAGCAATGAGATCATTCTTCCCATCTGCATTCCTTGCTCGGCTTCTGGAACTGCATTTCCTACGATCAGATCGTCTACTCGCTCAGGGTCGAAACCATCGACTTTTGAAACGAGGTGTTTTATCACATCAGCAGCCATATCGTCCGAACGGACATTTTTTAAGACGCTTCTTTTTCCACGTCCTACTGCTGTTCTATATCCTGCAACTATATATGCGTCCATATCTTATAGATTTTAGAGGTTAGATATCAGATGATAGACATCAGACCTCAGATTAGTTGTTTCTTAATTTTTTAATAAGTGCTACAATCATTCTTTGTATCTCAGAAAGCTCTGACGTTAACTCACCAAGTTTATCCTCATTCATATATCCCAGATCAAAAGATACGATTAGTTGACTTTCCAACTCGTGACCTGAACCAAGTGACATATCTAAGAACCTTGCAAAATCAACATCTGATCCGCGACCAGAACCCTCGGCTATGGTAGACATCAGAGAAATAGAGCAACTTTGCATTTGAGAAGATAGATTATACCTCTCTGTTGAAGGAAAGGTAGAAGTCAGAACATAAACGTTTTTAACCAACGCTCTTGCTCTTTGCCAAACCTTTAACTCTCTAAAATTGTGCATCTCTTTTCCTCTGATTTCTGAAATCTAACGTCTGATATCTAGTTTCTTAGCGGTTTGCCCTTGAACAAAATGCTATGAATCCGTTCGAGCGTTTTAGGCTCTGCCGTTAGTTCGACAAACATTTGTCGCTCCAAATCGAGTAGGTATTGCTCTGAAACTTCTTGTGCTGAAGTGAGGTCACCACCACACATGATCCAAGCTAATTTCTTAGCGATCTTAGCATCGTGCTCAGAAATATAATTTCCTAAAAGCATTCCATTTACTCCAGCTTCGAACATAGCTAAACCAACTCTACCATGAACCTTGATATCCGTTCTTTCGGCTGGCTGAGTATAACCTGCTTCGTGCAATTCAAGAACCTTTTCCTTAGCGTCTGTTAGAAGTCTGCTTCTATTTAAGGTGACCCGATCAGAAGGTCTCAAGATATTCATGGCTCTCGCCTCTTCTGCTGAAGTCGCAACTTTTGCGGTTGCAATATTCATGAAAGCCTCCTGTAACCTGTTCAATTCAGGATCTCCATCCGTTATAGAATCCGCTACACGAAGTGTGAGTTCTTTAGTTCCTCCTCCACCAGGGATAAGACCAACACCAACTTCGACCAAACCGATATAAGTTTCAGCGTGGGCTTGAACCGCATCGCAATGCAATGAGAGTTCACAACCCCCACCTAATGTCAAACCTGAAGTGGCAGCCACAACTGGAATAGAAGAGAACTTGGCTCTTTTCATGGTGTTCTGGAATTGAGAAACCATCAAATTGACTTCATCAAATTCTTGATCACCTGCATACATAAATAACATGGCAAGGTTGGCACCCGCTGAGAAATTATCTCCTTCATTTCCTATGACCAGACCTTTATAGTCCTTTTCAGCCATTGAAATTGCGGTTTGAATTCCTTCGATCACTTCCTGACCAATTGCATTCATTTTGGTATGGAACTCTAAGCAGAGAACTCCATCTCCAATATCGAATAGGGTTGATCCTGCATTACCCCAAACCTGATGTGTTTCTCTAATATTCTCGAGAATAACCAAATCTTCAGTTCCAGGAATGGTTTTATATGATTTGGAAGGTATGTCGTAATATTTTTTAATTCCGTTTTCTATGGTGTAGAAAGAATCATTTCCTGCTTCGAGCATCTCATATACCCAAGAAGCTGGCTTCATATCCATTTCTTCCATCTCATCAACGACCTTTTTAACACCTAGAAGATCCCAAGTATCGAAAGGCCCCATTTTCCAAGCGAACCCTGCGCAAACAGCTTGATCTATTCGATAAAGCTCATCTGAGATTTCTGGAATTCGGTAAGAAACATATTTGAAAGTATCGTAGAAGGTTCTTCTGTAGAACTCACCTGCTTTATCATCGAAGTTTACGAGCTTGACGATTCGCTGTTTTAAGTCTTCAACTTCTTTAACGGCCTCTAGTGCTTTAAAACTTGCGCGAGTTCTTTCACCATATTCGAAGGTCTTAAGATCGAGTTCAAGAATTACTTTATTACCATTTTCGTCCTTGGTCTTTTTGAAATAACCCTGACCAGACTTATCACCAAACCAACCTCTCTCGTGAACTTCTTTAACGATCTTTGGCAACTTGAATGCCTCTTTAGATTCATCGTTTGGAAGCCCCTCGTAAAGGTTGTTCGCCACGTTGACTGTGGTGTCTAGACCAACCACATCCATGGTTCGGAATGTGGCAGATTTCGCACGACCAATCAAAGGACCAGTCATTCGATCTACTTCACCAACCGTCAGCTCCATGTCTTCGATGGTATGCATCGCAGACATGATGGCATAAATACCGATTCTGTTCGCAATAAATGCTGGGGTATCTTTACAAAGAACTGTTTCCTTACCCAAATACAGATCTCCATAATGCATCAAGAAATCGATGATATTTGGATCAGTTTTAGGACCGGGAATAATCTCTAGCAGCCTTAAATACCTTGGTGGGTTGAAGAAGTGTGTTCCGCAGAAATGTTTCTGGAAATCTTCACTTCTACCTTCACACATCATCTGCATTGGAATACCTGACGTATTCGATGTAATGAGTGTACCGGGCTTTCTATGTTGTTCAACCTGATCAAAAACGATCTTCTTGATATCCAATCGTTCGACAACGACTTCAATGATCCAATCTACCTCAGAGATCTTGGACATGTCGTCTTCAAAATTTCCAGTGGAGATCAGTTTCGCGAAGTCTTTGTCATAGATAGGCGAAGGTTTGGATTTCAATGCGGTAGTCAGCGCATCGTTCACCAATTGATTTCGAGCTGCCTTGTCAGATTTTTTATCTTCAGACAAGACTCTTGGCACGATGTCTAACAAAAGCACTTCGATCCCAATGTTAGCAAAATGGCATGCGATTCTGGAGCCCATGACTCCTGAACCAAGCACAGCGACTTTATTAATAGGTCTCTTCTTCATGCTTATTGAATATATTTTTTGATTCTATGATTTGATTTATTTTTCCTATTACCTCAAAGAAAGACTCTAGCTTCTCTGGTGCAATCGATTGTTTCACTGCTTCATTAAAAGAGATCACAGTTTCTTTAGAAACTCTTCGTTTCTCTTTCCCAAGGTCTGTTAAGAAAATACGAACCGATCTACCATCAGTCGGATCCTTCTGTTTATAGATGACTCCCATCTCTTCCATCGACTTCAACATTCTGGTTAAGCTTCTAGACTCTAAGCCCATTAATGGGGCGATCTTAGTGGCCGGAGTACCTTCAGTAGGATCAATATTCAATACCACAAATGCCTGAGATGTGGTACTGTTATGCTTGGAGGCTTCTTGATTGTACATTCTGTAAATCGCGTGCCAGCAAGTTTTTATATGGTGATCTACTGTTTCTTCTCTCTTCATATTCTTCTAAAGGGTTACGAAGTTATAAAAAATTTGTTATGCATGCATACTATTTTTTTTAGAAGAGTTTGACTTTAGAAGAAATTTTAATCGGAATTAATAATCGGAAATGTCGAAATCTTCGCCTTTGCCCAATGCCAAGAGATCGCATAGTTCATAATGTTCAAGGGTATGAACATCTTTAATACGGCAATCTCCATCTCCACGAATTTCTAGTATTTCAAATTCATAGACTTCGCCATAATTGGTGAGGCGAAAAGATTTGCCTACTCTGAGGTTGTTGAAGGATTTAGCCATGCTTGACTAATTGTTAAAGTCTCCACGAAGTTCCCTAAACCTACTCCGAGACTCAGCAACATAAATGCTTCCAGGGAACTTCGTGAGCATATCCGAATATAAGTTCATGGCTTCTTCTGGTTTATTCAGGTCTTGTTCTAAGATCTGGGCTGTTAAGAAAAGGGCATCATCACCGAGGATTTCATAATAGTAAGTTTGGTTAATAACTTCTAATGCGCTCAAAGCCTCATCAAAATCTCCTAGCTCACGAAGTGTTTTAGCTTTAAGGAGAAGCAATTCATCAGAAATGGAGTGACCATTATAAGTTTCTAACATCTTATCCATTTCAACGAGTGCTTCTCTTTTTTGATTTTGAAAGATCATGAGTTCAATATTCGCGTAATTCTGCATAACAACATCTGTCGTGTCAAAAACTGTATTGTTCTTGATCAAGATACTGAGGGAAAGTGCGTCATTGGCGATCTCTCTTGAAGTAGCAAGCTTTAAAATATCCAAATGACTTTGGGCCAATTCGAAATCTCCTTTGAAGTAAGAAAGCTTTGCGCTTTTTAATTTTGCAGTATAACCCAAAGGTTCGTCCTTAAACATTCTTTCCACCTGTCCATAAAGCAAGATCGATTCCCATGGCTGCTGATCTAATAAATATATATCAGCCAAGTCCATCTTAGCCTCAGCCACAACTCTATGTTTACCAACAGGCTGATCTAGAATTTGCGTTAAGGTATGAATTGCAGAATCAATTTCATTTAATTGAAATGCTTGTAATAATGCTACCCTTCTTTGGGCTTCCATGGCAGAATAGATGTCGCGAGAATCTTGTCTGAAGGCCTTATACTTTTCTATCAATCTTTTAACCGAACCAGTATCCACGGGATATGTAGATTTTGTAACTTCTTCTTCTGCCAAAAGTGAATAGCGTTGAGCCAGACGCTTATTCGGACTTTCCTCAAAATCTGTTTCAATATATTCGAATGCCTTTGATGCCGTTTGATAGTCATCGTTTTCAAAGGCGATCATTCCGACATTTAAGATATTCTGCCCATTGTTTTCCATACGCCTATCCAAAGCCCTAGCCTGCCGCAAGGCAGCGGAAAAATTTTTCTGCTGAAGGTGCGTCCAAACCAAGAGCTCATTAAAGACCGGATTGCCGGCCTCTGTTTGAATGAAATCATATAAGATGATCTCTAGGGTATCGAGATCTGTTGGTTCAGTGAGGTACCGTTGTAATGAGTTTTTGACATAGCCCAAATTACGTGGCTGACTTTTTGAGAATTGAAGATATTCCTTGACCATTTTCTCTTTTCTATTCATCACCCGATAAACATTCGCTAGGTCTAAAGAGAACTGATCAGCTCTGCCAGTTACTACTTTTCCTCTTTCATAGGTTTGGATAGCCATTTCTCTAAAATCCTTTTCAAAGAAAAACTGCGCTAGCATTCTCATTCTGTTCATCCGTTGCCGAACATCTTCACCATTCGCCACATCTTCAATGATACCTTCAAGATATTCTGTCGCTTTTCCTTCTTCACCTTGTGCTTTGTAAAGCACGCCCATATCTATTCCGTATCTAAAATCATTATCTGTTTGTCTAAGTACCGCCTTCAGATATTTTTCAGCCTCTTTGAAATCTCCTTCCCTAACTAGAAGATTAAAATATGTCTCATGGATTCTTGGTATGTACCTGGGATTCTTCGAAAGCTTTCCAAATTCAGCCCTAGCTTTATCAACTTCACCTTGAGATAAATACTCTTGAGCAAGTCCGACGGGATCTACATTCTGTGCAACAACCAAGGGCCTTGCCAGAGTAAAAATCAATAGGTAGGCAGACTTTATCAACAGTTTACACATGTCTTATACATTATATTTAAAGATTAAATAATTTTCTATCATATCTACTAAGGCTGTTAATATGTTGACAACTCTTTAATTAAAAGTTATCAAGTGTATTTGTTTAGGATTCGTTAAGAAGTAATTGGTTATGCACATCTTCTCTAAATGTAAGTATTTGAAAATGAGTGATAATTAACTTTCTGTGTATAAGTAATTGATTTTGTTAGTAAGGTATGTTTACTCCATTAGCTGTGGAATAGTTGGTGGTTTTATGTGGATGGATCTCACTTTAAAGAAGAATGATAAAATATAAACTCAACAGTGAGGATAAGTGTGCATGACTGTTGATTTATCCTACAGTTATACACAGTTAAAATTGGATATCTGCAGTACTCTCCCAGTTCTCTCTAACTTCAATCAACTTAGTTTCATAGTAATTGTCATAGTAGTATTTTATTTCTTCTGGTTGAATATTATTGAAAATATTACCGACATCTAATGATCCATTATTGTTTCTGTCATGAACCACTCTAATGAAATATCTACCTGGTGGTATATACTCAAATCGATAGTTTCTCTTGTTTGATTCTCTGATTACACGTTTACTATTTGCATTCACTAGTTGTACTATGATGTGATCCTTATCGGTGATAATTGTTCCACCAATTACAGCTGTTTCAATAAGTTCCGTAAATGAATAATTGATTTCATCTTTTTGACTGCTATCGTTATCGGCTGTAATAAAGGCCCCTTTGCCGAGTGTAATTGTAAGTTTAGGATTTTGGCGGGTTAAGTGATCATACAACCTCAAGCCTGTCTTGATTTCGGTTCTATATTGATTGAATTGAAACTGATCATTATTTAGGGGTATTACTGTAAGTGAATCTAACGTAATGGTTATGCTGTCCAGGTTGAGGGACTTGATTGGTTTAGATAGTCTGAAACCCAGTGTATCGAATGGGTAAGCTGCTGGACGATTCGGAAGACCATTTAAATTGACGTCATCTTTCTCTATTCTTGATTCTTGAAAATAGACGCCAACTGTATCTGTGAGTACTTGGCCTAAAGAGTCTGTGGCATGATATATAATCTCTGTAGTATCTCCATAGACTATGTCATTCCTATAGAATCTGATCTTTTCAACCCCTTCTGGTCTGTAGTATAATGTTTGAGGACTTTCTATATCAAACTGTAGAATCGCTTTATTGAATTCAATGTCGAAATATTCGCCAAAATGTCTAGCACTGGTTCTTCGCAGTTCGGTGGTATTTAAGTTTTGGACCGTAAGATCTATTCCTTGGAGATTTTTGTTAAGGTCTAAAGTATCTGTATAGAACCCGTATTTTTCATTTTGAGAGTCAGCTTTATTGTTTCCATTTTTATCATTAGTGGCATAGATGCGATAGCGGCCTGAGGGTAGATTGTTGAATTGATAATTGCCGGATGAATCTGTAAATGCAAAATATGATGCGATTCCATTCAGAATATCGGTTGTATCGGACTCTCCATAAAGGGCTACGATCGCATCTTCTCTTGGGTCCTGGCTCAGAAGATCTCTAATATTACCACTCACTGTTAAAGAGTCGATGGTTGGCCCTGTTGAAAAACTGAGGTTGATATTCTGTGCTTCGTTGTTATTCGTGATATCTCTAATAGTTGAGCCTAATCCAATAGAATAGGTGGTATTATCATTGAATGGTTCAAAAAACTCTAATTCAACTACATTCTTTTTGACCCTTGTTTTAAATGATGTTTGTAATCTGGGGGTGATTATTATATCTGATTCAATATTTCTTGTTTGTACAGATTCATCAAAAGTCAGGAGAATGGTTTGGCTCTGGTAATTAGTCTGGCCTTTCTCTGGTATAGAGCTGACGAGTATTGGGGGTTGATCATCTTCAGGACCGCCTTGAGGTGAGCTGACTCGCGCACAACTGGTGACGAATAATGTAAAAAGAACGAATTGAATTAATCCTCTAGTCATTGGCTCAAAATATAAATGAGACTGCTGTATTCTTTAGTCTTTTTAGCTTTTTGGTTGGATGTAAATCCATTGTATAATCCTCTAAGGAGATTCTTTTTACCATGCTTGTATTCTTCTGACAATAAACTGACATAATAGCTATCGTAATACAATGGATGGGTTGATACAATATTCAGTCCAAACTTCTTAAAGAGATCATGGACCGTGTTTTGATTGAAATGATAGAGATGTCTTGGTACGTCATACCCAGCCCAGTATTTATCATAGTGTTTTGCATCGAAGCTGAGGTAATTAGGTAATGCAATTATTATAACTCCATTAGCCGTAAGCTGGTTTTTTAGTTTTTGTATTGTGGAATGTTGCTCATGGACATGCTCTAGGACATGGAAGAGGCTAATGCAATCATATGTTTTGTTTAGACGATCAAGTTCTGTAATGTTGATTCCTTTATCCTTTGCTTGCTGTTTGGCTCGTGGATCAGGTTCAATTCCGGTGGTTTCCCATTCTAGGTCTGATAGGTATTTCAGAAAATGGCCAGTTCCACAGCCATAGTCTAGTATGTTCTTATTCAGAACGTACTTTTGAATGATTTTCCTTTTATAGTGAAAGTTTCTGTTCTGAATTATTCTATAGACCTTTGATATTATGCCAGCTGACTGATCACCATGAGAGATATAAGCATTGGATTTGTAATAAGGTAAGATCTCGTCTTCATTTGGCTGTGGTGATGTTGAAAGACCCTGGCATTTGGAACATTTCAACAAGTCGAATGATTCTTGTGAACCAAAGTAATCTTGGGTAGATAAGAAAGGACTGAGGTCTTCAGAATTGCAGAGTGGACAATGTTGAATTTCTTTCACCTTATCTTCCCATATAGACCATTAATACAGAGATATCTGCAGGAGATACTCCACTAATTCTTGTGGCTTGTCCGAGCGTGCTTGGCCTCACCTTAGTGAGCTTTTCTTTTGCCTCAGATGATAGCGCAGATATTTCATGGTAATTCATTTCTGAAGAGATCTTAACTCCTTCTAGATCACTCATCTTTTGCGCAAGCTTCATTTCCTTATCAATATAGTCTTCGTATTTGATGTGGATGTCTGCACCATCTATTATCTCGTTGTTATACTTGCTGAGATAATCATCTAGTTCGGAATTGATCTCCTTAAGGTTATGAATATCGAGTTGAGGTCTTTTGACTAATTTGTTCAATGTTGTACGGTGTTGAATTGGCGATGTCTTATGATTCTCCAACATCGGATTTACCACCTTTGGGTCGACCTTTTTCTGGTTGAGATCGTTGATCAAATGATTGATCTGTTTTTGTTTTTGTAATGTTTGTTCTAATCTATCAGAATCTGCTAATCCTATTTGATGCCCTAGTTCCGTTAGTCTAAGATCGGCATTGTCTTGTCTCAATAGAATTCTGTGTTCAGCCCGGCTTGTAAACATACGGTAAGGCTCATCTGTACCTTTATTGATGAGGTCATCTATAAGCACACCAATATATGCTTGGGATCTCGTGAGCGTAAAAGCAGGTTTTTGTTGGATGTTCTGATGCGCATTAATACCTGCCATTAGTCCTTGGCAGCCTGCTTCTTCATAGCCTGTTGTACCGTTGATCTGACCTGCAAAGAATAGATTCTCTATTAACTTGGTCTCTAATGAGAGGCTTAATTGTGTGGGAGGAAAATAGTCATACTCTATAGCATAACCAGGCCTGAACATCTTAGCATTTTCGAAACCAGCGATTTTCCTCATCGCTTTGTATTGAATATCTTCTGGAAGAGATGTGGAGAATCCATTAACATATATCTCTACAGTATTCCATCCCTCTGGTTCAACGAAAATTTGATGCCTATTTCGTTCTGCAAAGCGGTTGATCTTGTCCTCGATAGAAGGACAATACCTTGGTCCTATTCCTTGTATGCTTCCATTGAACATCGGTGATTTATCAAATCCTTCAGCTAATGTTTCATGAACTTCAGGATTAGTATATGTAATAAAGCAACTACGTTGTTCTTTGAGTGAGCTAGTTTGATTGCTGAATGAAAACTTTCCAGGTTGTTCATCCCCCTTTTGCTCTTCCATTTTACTGTAATCTAAAGAGCGACCATCAACCCTTGGAGGAGTGCCCGTCTTCATTCTGCCAGCTTCGAAACCCAATTGAACCAGTTGTTCGGTGATACCTTTGGCAGCTCTTTCGCCTGTCCTACCACCACCAAACTGTTTTTCACCGATGTGTATGATTCCATTAAGGAAGGTGCCAGAGGTGAGTATGACTGCCTCTGATTCAAAAGACAAACCCATACCTGTTTTAACTCCGGCTACTTTATCATTCTTGACAATGATCTCAGTGACCATCTCTTGCCAAAAGTCTACGTTTGGGTTCTGTTCTAGTGCTATTCTCCATTCTTCCGCAAAACGCATTCTATCGTTTTGGGTTCTGGGACTCCACATGGCAGGGCCTTTTGACTTGTTCAACATCCTGAACTGGATCATTGATTTGTCTGTAACAATACCAGACATACCTCCGAGTGCATCGATCTCCCTTAAAATCTGTCCTTTAGCTACACCACCCATTGCCGGGTTGCATGACATTTGTGCAATGGTGTTCATGTTCATGGTGATAAGCAAAACCTTTGAACCCATTTTGGCGGCAGCGTTTGCTGCTTCACATCCGGCATGTCCTGCCCCTACTACTATAACATCGTACTTTGGATACATACACTTTTAACCAACTGTTCCACGTGGAACAATAAGTGATTTAAGACTCTTAAAGTTTCACGTGGAACACTATATTTTTAACAAAGATAAGGAAGCTTCTTCTCTTTTTCTCATCTCAGCCTTTTCTGCTTCCGTTTTATCTCCTTGACCTAAGAGGTGGTGAATTCCATGAATCATAACTCTTGCAAGTTCAATGGTAAACGACTGGTTTAATAAATCAGCATTTTCTCGAACTCTGTCTATTGATATGAAAATGTCTGCTTCTAGCGGTTGTGTCTTGTCTTCCCGATTATCGAATGTTATGATGTCAGTGAAATAGTCATGATCTAGGTATTCTTTATTGATATCAAGTAAATACTTGTCTGAGCAATAAATGTAATTGACATCAAGTATTGATTGTTTAAATGATTCCACGACTTCTTGAATCCACTCTATAAATCTAGGCTGATCTGTTAGTTCAAACTGTATGTCTTCTGAGAAGAAATGAATCGGATTATCCATTAATCGATATAGAAGGTAAGCTCTACAGTTCTTCCTTCATTTTTGAAATGTATTTCGTCAGCCAAGTTTTTCATTAGGAAGATACCTCTCCCACCAACTTTTTCTACATTTTCTGGAGCTGTTGGATCTGGAAGGTCTTTGTGATCGAAGCCAGGCCCTTGATCAGAAATTTGAAAATGAACCTCGCCCTCTTTTAGTTGGGCGCTCAGAACCACATTTTTTTGCTTATCAGTTTGGTTGCCATGAAGAATGGCATTGTTCACGGATTCAACTACTGCTATCATGATGTTCCCGTAAACATCATCTGTTAGTTCGTATTTGTCTTTAGCATTATCGATGAAACTCTCAACGATGCGTATGTTCTCGACTAATGAAGGTATTTCAATACTAATTTTGTCCATTCACTGAAATCAGTTCTTTTCCTTGATCTTTTTAAAGTATTTATTCGTCTCCCTTTTGTAATAGGGATTCAGTTTGGCAGGGATAGTTCGTAATAGCTCTATCTCCTTTTCCTTTGCTTTTAAGTATTCGTTTATAGATTCTGGGATAGAAAGTTCAAAGTCTTGGGCGGTTCTCGCCTCTCTCTCATCATCCATGCCTCTTTCTCTCATTGAGTTTTCAGCATCTAAAAGCCTAGTTAATATATCTTGTTGTCTTTCTATTGTTTCGTCCGTAATATTTTTATTGATCAAGTCCCACTCATTCTCTTCCATCTGCTCAACTAGCTTATCGATCTTCTCTCCCAACTTATTTCCTTGCATACCTGTTTCAAAGTTTTCAAGTTCGTTACGAAGCTTTTCCTGTTGTGAGGCCATTCGAGCTAATTCTTCTGAGAGTTCTCGACCGCTTTTGCCG
>CBFIDS010000078.1:0-17626 GCA_965661435.1 Roseivirga sp. | reverse complement strand
CCTGTTAGGCCATTCGGAACAGCTTGTACGAAGTCGATCTCCGCAATGAAATCTGAATATCTACTGTAGTAGTAATAAGCGTCTACCAATAGCCTTCCATCCATGAACAAGCCTTTATAACCTACTTCAAAGGTGTTTACTTTTTCAGTTTTGAAATCGTTCGCAACTCTTTGCTCTAGTTCAAAAGCCGCTGTATTTCCTGTGGCTTGAGCCAATGCTACACTATTTGTAGAGTAGGTGTTCTGCGGAGTGAAGTTGTATCTGTTTCTTAAGAGGTCGTTACTCCCTATAAGCCTTCTGGTTACAACATCAAGGTCAATGAACTGATCCTGAGTTGTAGGGATTCTAAAACCTCTCTGGAATGAACCTCTGAAGTTATGATTGTCTGCAACTGTTCCTACTGCAGATATCCTTGGTGAAAGTTGACCTTCGAAGAATTCATTCTTATCGTATCGAACAGATCCTTGAAGTTTCAAATTATCATCAATAAAGCTTTTAGAGATCTGGGTATAAGCACCCCATTCGTTAAAGCTGATCTCTTCTCCTGCATTGTCTAATGCAAAAAGAGTACCTTCTGAATTCAAGCTGTAGTTTCTCCAGTTGGCACCGATCACAATATCAGCCCAGTCAATTCTTTCACTAAGATCCCAGCTACCTTCAGCATGGTATAAAGCTGATTTATCTAGGAACTTAGCACCACCATCTGCGATCGATCTGCCTCTTAAGGTTTCTGCCAATGCATCGAATTGCGCAGATCCTGGTTGAGGCTGTGCAGCATCAGCAAATTGTCTCGCTGCAGCATGCGAACCTTCAATTCCTTGTCCTGCAAGTCTTGCATTAACAAAAGCACCAAGATAAGGCTCTAAATAAGTAGCCTGATTGATCAGTGAGGCAAGTGTATTCGCTGCATAACTATCACCTGAGTTTTCCTGAGTAGTGTAAGCTCTTGCGTAGAATTCGTTTCCTCTTAATTCTAACTTGGCTGTGGTGATCGAGAAATCATCTAATACGAATCTATCGTTTGCAGTATAAACGGTACTACCTGCACCATAATTCAATTGACCGAACACTTCAAGATCATCATTCAGTCTGTAGTGAAGTGCACCACCAAGCTTAATGCTTTCAGTGGTATTATCTACAAAAGAGTTTTCTGTGAATCCAGTTGCTGTGAAAAAACCGTCCTGATTATCAGGTAGGAGGGTTCTTACAGGAGGTAAAGATGTATTTCCACCTGCGATAGCGATATCAGCTACAGCTCCAACAGTAATACCGAAGTCACCATAAACGTTTACTCCATCGTAGAACCTGTTATTTCCTCTTTCAGTAGCACCTCTTTCAACGGTGCCGAAAGTCGCAATTCCTTGATCCCTTGTATCAACTCCAACGAAGTCAGTTGCCGTTAAATAAGAACCCGTTACTTTGAATGCTAATTTATTGTTGAATGATTTCGCCCATCTGAAGCCATAGTCTTGGTATAATTCCTGGTTCTCAGAAGCATTATATTGAACGTTATTCAATCCTGTTTTCGCATAAGCGCTGAATCCTTGATAATCGAATGGATTCTTAGAGTTTAGCAGAAGGATACCGTTAATAGCGTTAGGTCCATATAGGGCTGAAGCAGCACCAGGTATCAATTCTGCAGACTCAAGGTCCAGGTCGTTGATACCGACAATATTACCTACTGAGAAGTTCAGTCCAGGCGCTTGGTTGTCAATTCCATCGATCAGTTGAACAAATCTGGTATTACCATTGGCTCCGAAACCCCTGGCGTTGATTGATTTAAAGGTCAATGACTGCGTACTGAAGTCAATTCCTTTTAGATTCGCTAGACCTTCATAGAATGAGGGAGAAGCAGTAGACTTAATGTCTAGGATATCGAGCTTTTCAATCGATACAGGAGAGCTAAGTATGTTTTCCTCGATTCTCGAGGCAGAAACCACTACTTCCTGACCAAAGATCACTTGTTCCTCTAATCTAACCTCAAGCGCTGTCGTATTAGCTTGAGTGATCTCAACTTCTTTTGACGCATATCCGACAAAAGAGAAGATCAATGTAAAGGGAGGTGCTTGATTTACAGTAAAGCTAAAATCACCATTTGATTGGGTGATTGTACCTACCACTCTATCTTTAACCCGGATATTCACCCCAGGTAAGGTTTGTCCAGTGGCATCATCTACCACACTACCAGAGATAGAGGTCTGACTCTGAGCAGTCAATGTAATCGTTTGCATCAGAAGCAGAACCGGTAGCAGACATTTAAAAATTTTAGTCAAGTTCTTCATATTTAGGTTTTTGAAACAAATAAAGTTTGGCTAGCCATGGATTCGAAAGAACGAATCAATGGAAACGAACCAAAAATACAATGTTTTTAAAGTATTAAAAGAGATAAAAGTAATTTAATTCGCCATGCATAACATTTTAAAGCATGCTTATTACAGCACAACTTGCTAATTTTTCAGTTACTTCTCTTGGCTATTCTTGTTTTCTTCTTCCATATGTTTGATGAGCTTATCGCAAAGTCTGTTCATTGCAGTTGACATGAATTCATCTCCAGTAGAATTCAGTAGGCTTTGAGACAAACCTCCAAGGCAATCGATATAAAACCTTTTCATTTCATCCATTGGCATTTCCTTATTCCAAAGGTCTATACGTAAAGTACTCATCGTATTATGGTCCCAAATGGCAAGGTTGAATGCTTTAGTCTCTTCTTCACCGGGAACATCTTTATCAGTTGCATCCCATGTAATCTTTTCTGGGATGGAGTCTTTATCAAGTTTGATCTTTAGTTTAATCTCTGAATCTTTCATTTTTTTAGTCGAGTTTCATTTCAGGAATATCTCCCTCAATTATCAATTTCCCAGCTGTTGCTTCATTAATTTCCTCCACAGATACCCCAGGAGCTCTTTCTTTAAGAATAAAGCCACCTTTGGGGTGGATATCTATAACGGCCAGGTTGGTTACAATTTTTCTGACGCAATTTAGACCCGTTATTGGCAAAGTACAGGCTTTAAGTAGTTTTGATTCACCATTTCGGCTGGAATGCTGCATGGCTACAATAATATTATCTGCTGAAGCCACAAGATCCATGGCACCGCCCATTCCTTTCACCATTTTACCTGGGATCTTCCAATTGGCGATATCTCCATTTTCAGAAACCTCCATAGCGCCTAGAATAGTAAGATCTACGTGCCCTCCTCTGATCATAGCAAAGCTTTCGGCTGAATGAAAAAGTGAACTTCCTGATCGAGTAGTTACGGTTTGCTTTCCTGCATTGATCAAATCTGCATCTACATCCTCTTCTTCTGGGAAAGGACCTATGCCTAGTAATCCATTCTCTGATTGAAGAATAACGTCAATATGCTCTGGGATAAAATTGGCTACCAAAGTGGGGATTCCAATGCCTAGATTTATGTAAGAACCATCTTCCACTTCTTGAGCTATTCGTTTTGCAATACCTATTTTGTCTAAGGACATAATTTCAATTTGATGATTTGGGAATTAGTTGATTTGATGATTTACTGGAGGAAATAATCTTAGAAAGTACCTTAGATATTGAATCTACCTTTTCTTCTAAACCTGTAGGGTTCGGGTAATGCTTTGAGCTACCACATAATTTCAACCAATATTCTGTTTCATCAGCTTCTTTAGCTGCAATCTTAAATTTATGAATGAAGTCCTTTTTGCTTTCTGCATTCTGGGCTTCTCGAACATTTGCTCCTATGCTAGTTCCACTTTTAAGCAACTGTAAGGGTACTACCTTTTTCTCTTGGTCTTGCAATATTTCTACATAGTCTATCACTTTCAATGCAAAGTCAAATGTCAATTCAACGATTAAATTTTTCTTATCGGTTCTCATGTGTGTAGTTTTTATAGCCAATTATCTAATCATCAAATCGGCTAATTATCAAATTATTTTAATCTTGTGGTTCTTTGTTCGATTCTTTTCTCGTAATTCTTTCCCTCGAATATCCTTTGAATATATATACCAGGAGTGTGCACAAAGTTTGGATCCAGTTCTCCCACTTCGACAAGTTCCTCAACTTCGGCAATAGTAACCTTGCCAGCAGTCGCCATAATAGGATTGAAGTTTCTGGCGGTTCCTTTAAAGATCAAGTTGCCGGCTTTATCACCTTTCCAGGCCTTAACTAAAGCGAAGTCCGCTCTTAACCAAGATTCTAGGATATGTGGCTTGCCAGCAAATTCTCTTTCTTCTTTTCCTTCTGCTACTTCAGTTCCGTATCCAGCAGGGGTGAAGAATGCAGGGATTCCAGCTCCACCAGCTCGGATTCTTTCCGCTAAGGTTCCTTGAGGAATCAAGTCTACTTCTAATTCACCTGATAAGAGTTGTCTTTCGAATTCTGCATTCTCTCCAACATAAGAAGAGATCATTTTCTTAACCTGTCGTGTTTGAAGCATAAGACCAATTCCAAAATCATCTACCCCGGCATTATTGGAAATACAGGTTAAGCCTGTAACACCTTTTTTGACTAGGGCTGATATGCTGTTTTCCGGGATTCCACACAAGCCAAAACCTCCTAGCATCAAAGTGGAGTTGTTAGGAATGTCTGCAATTGCCTCATCAGCATTGTTGACTACCTTATTTATCATACAAAACTTGTTTATTGTTTACTTAGACGCTCTTTAACCGTTTCTTTGTCTTCTTGTAATTGCTTTTTCAAGGCTTCAAGAGAGTCGAACTTAATTTCCTTTCTGATCAAATCTACAAATTCGATAGAAATTTCAGTGTTGTAGATGTCCTTATCGAAGTCGAAAATATTTACTTCAATGGTCTTATTGTCACCACCAATTGTCGGGCGCTGACCGATGTTAAGCATCCCTTGGTACTTGTTGTAATTAATACAAACCTTAACGGCATAGATGCCATCAGCAGGAATGAGCTTATATTTTTGTTTAATAAATATGTTGGCTGTCGGGAATCCTAAAGACCTTCCGATCTTTTCGCCATGAACAACTGAGCCAGTAAGACTGTAATTACGGCCCAGAAATGAATTGGCTTGTTTTACATCACCAATTTCAAGTGCCCTTCTGATCTTGGTTGAGCTGATTCCGATCTCATCAATGTCTTGTCTCGGGATTTCCTCTACCTCATAATTGTATTGATCAGAATACTGATGGAGTTCATTTAACCCACCGCTTCGATTGATTCCAAATCGGTGGTCATAGCCGATGATGATCTTTTGAGTTTTGATTCTTTCATTTAGAATGACTCTAACATATTCTTCAGCACTGATCTGAGAGAACTCTTTGGTAAATGGAATTTTGACCAAGTGATCTATACCTAAATCTTCTAAAAGATTGGCTTTTTCTGGAAAAGTAGAAAGTAGTTGCAATGAATCATCCCAAGGCTTTAGAACGAGACGGGGATGAGGCCAATAGGTAATCAGTACCGTTTCACCATTTAGCCTTTGTGCTTCTTCCTTAAGCCTTTTCAAGATCTTCTGATGGCCTAAATGTACACCATCAAAAGTACCGCTGGTCACAACTGCACTTTTGACATCTTCGATGGCATTAGATCCTAAATGAATCTTCATGTAAGTTCGCTTAAATAGGTGATTAAGTCATTCAATTGGTATGCATCATCAACTTTAAAATTACCAATTTTAGTTCTTCTCAAACGACTTAAATGAGCTCCGGTTCCTAATTCTTCACCAAAATCGTCAGCTAGGCTTCTAATATAAGTTCCTTTTGTACAAACTACTCGGAACTCAATCTGGGGTAAATCTATTTTGGTGATTTCAAATTCAGAGACGGTTACTTGTCTCGATTTCAATTTTACAGTTTCACCTTTTCTAGCTAATTCATAAACCCGTTTACCATCTACTTTAACGGCAGAATGAATAGGAGGGGTTTGAGTAATCTCTCCTAAGAATTGATCTCTTACTTTTTCAATGTCTTCTGAAGTGATATGATCATAAACTTTATGATTTGTAGGTTCACTTTCTAGATCAAATGTAGGTGTGGTAGATCCTATGGTGAAAGTACCAGTGTACTCTTTCACCTGACCCATATACTCTTCTATTGATTTTGTCTTTTTACCGGTACAAAGGATTAGAAGGCCAGAAGCTAAAGGGTCTAGCGTTCCTGCATGACCTACTTTTTTGATCCTGATGTTGTTCCTTACCTTTTTCACTACATCGAAAGATGTCCATTCTAGTGGCTTGTCAATTAGAATAACTTGACCAGCTAGAAAATTATCTTGCTTACTTAACTCAGGATCAATTTGAAGCATTAGAATAAGGTATAAACAATGGCAATGACACCAACAAAAAAACAATAGAAAGAGAAGTATTTAAGTTGGCTTTTCTTTACCAAAGCGATCATCCATTGACAGGCTACAAGACCTGCGACAAATGCTGCCATAAAACCAAGGATCAATAAAGTTGGGTCGGTCTGGCTTTCAGCTAGATCGCCACTTAAGATGTCTTTTGCCATTTTCCCAAGGATCAAAGGCACGACCATCAAGAATGAAAATCTAGCGGCTTTTTGTCTATCGACTCCCAAGATGACGGAGGTAGAAATGGTGGCTCCTGATCTAGAGATACCAGGTAAAATAGCAATGGCTTGAGCAATACCTATCAGCAATGCATTCTTGTATGAAACAGGGCTCAAAGTATTTTTAGCTTTGTCTGCTAAGAAAAGTAGTCCAGCAGTTAAAATAAGCATAGATCCAACCAGCATTAAATTACTGCCAAAAAGTTGTTCTATCTGCTCTTCGAAAAGCACACCCACCACAGCAGCAGGAATCATTGAGAGGATCACTTTTACAGAGAATTGAAATTCTTCATTGTTATTGAATTGTAAAAGACATTTGAAGATCTGAGTAATATCTTTTCTGAAGATTACAATAGTGCTCAATGCTGTAGCTGCGTGTAGTACCACAGTCATCATCAGACTTTCTTCAGGCATACTGTTGTCTCCAAAGATGGCTTTAGTGATCTCTAAATGGCCACTACTACTAACAGGAAGGAATTCGGTAAGACCTTGGACTATACCAAGAATGATGGCTTCGAACCAACTCATTTATGCTGATTTCTTGAAAATGGCAAAGAATTGAATCACAAAACCAGTTACAATAATGATAGGACCTAAGGTAAGTCCTAAGAAGCCTTGGCCGTGTTGAGTGTTATCTAAGGACATGGTGATGAAGCCTAGTAATAAGGTTCCTAGTCCGATAAGCATCCATTTATAATTCTCTTTTGTGAAAGCAAAGTTGCTTTTCTTCTTCTTCTCCGACATATCAATACAATTCGTCTAAGGACATTTTCAAATACTTGTTCATCGCCCTGATGGTGCTAAAATAGGAGATAATTGCTCCTAAAAGAATTAAGATTCCATAAAGTGCGAAAATGAGTTCTTGCTGTTGCAGCTGCTCTAGGCCTTCTATCTTTTTATTGGCGAAATACTTCAATCCAAATAATAAGGCTGAAGCAATTAGACCAGAGATGGCGCCATGCATAATAGATCGTGATAGAAATGGTTTTTTGATGAATTTACTTTTAGCACCCACCAGTTGCATACTTCTGATCAGAAATCTTTGAGAGAACAGAGCCAGTTTGATTGAATTGTTGATCAACAAAGTTACTATCACCACCAATAAGGCAGCGATTCCAACTAATATGAGACTCAACTTGGTAAGATTACTATTAATAGAATCAACCAGGTTACGAACAAAGGTTACCTCGTAAACACCACTTATAATTTCAATAGAACTGGAAATACTATCCAATTGAATATTAGACTGATAGCTTGGGTCAATCTTGACCGTGTAGGCATCACGCAACGGATTCTCACCTAAGAAGTCTGAAAAGTCCTCTCCGGTTTCATTAATGAACTGGCTAGCAGCCTCGTCTTTTGAAATAAAGGATAGTGCTTCTTGATCATCTGCTTTAAGAATATAGCTACTGTTGGATAACTCACTTTCAACTCTATTTCGCTGGCTATTGGAAAGATCTTTGTCTAGGTAGACCTGAAGCTCTATGTTTTGCTTGATGATAGAAGTCAACCGGTTGGCTTGTAGGATCATGATTCCGAATAGACCAATAACAAAAAGGGCTAATGAAGCACTAAAAACTACACTGAGGTAGTGGTAAGATCCTAGTTTCTTTTTGCGTTTATGTCTTTTTGCTTCCTTAGTCAATCTAGCAGGTTTTCGCTCAAAAATAGTAATTAATTCAAAAGGTAAACTGATGAGTGATGTTAATATTGTTTAATGCCTTAGAACAGTAAAGAGCCTAGAAATGAGAGTTTAAGAATTTTGATGTTGCTTTATGATCTTTAAGGCATTTTCTGCATCCCCTTCATTCACAAAAAGGTCCACATTGTTTGAGACCGAGCCAAAACCAGCTAGGCTAGCTGATTGATTGTTGTTTTTGATCATACTGGGTATGTCTTGGTCATTTAATAAGTCAGCCATATGGTCAATGTTAATCGCGCTGTCGGTCAAGATTTTTTTGAGGTTACTCATTGGTTTGTAAGTTCATTAAAGAAGCAGATTGTGTTGTTATATCACTACGATTTGACAATATATATGTCATTGTAATTTCACTAAGACATAATACGGATATAAGACCAAATTACCTGATCAACTAGGTTTTAATTTACCTTAACCACTTTGCCATCTGCAATGGCATAGACAGCATCTCGTTTCTTGATCTTAATTCGAGCAGTCCCAGTAAAGTTGCCAAAAGCAGGGAGAACAGCTTGATTCTGGCCGAAAAAGAAACATGGGAGTCGAATGGATTGTAATCCTTTTCCTTTCATTCTTATGGCAGGATGTATATGGCCCGCTAAGTTATAGAGCTCATTTTGTTCTGGGATATGAGTCATTTCAAATGGCGGCTCGATCAGTTTGTCGACAACCTCCATATTTGATATTTTATATTGCTTGGTCTGAAGGATGTCATGATTGCCAAGTATCAATTTGAAGGGGAGGGGAGCCTTAGATTTCACCCATCTCTTAAAAACTTCCCAACCTTGGTTATGATCAGAATGGAATAGATCTCCAAGAAAAATGACACACTCTGGTTTTAGCCTTTCAATAAGTCTGTCTAAAATCAGAATGTCTTTAGAATGAATTAGATCTGAAACAGGAATTCCTGATTTTCGGAAATGCCCCGCCTTACCTAAATGCACATCTGCCAAGATCAAGTACTTTTTCTCTTCCCAAAAAATTCCTTTTTCGGGAATCAATCCCAATCTTTGTCCCAATAATTCGTGTACCTGCATCTCAACAATTTTAAAAGATGTTCGTTTTGCTACAAAGGTTTATATAACATTTAATCATGAGGAAATTAATCATTTATCTATTTGTTTTATTTCTGGGTTCTCAGGTGGCTTTGGCTCAAGCTGCAGGTGATGTATTAGGGGAATGGTTGACCGATGAAGGCAAAGCTAGAATTGAGATCTATAAGGAAAATGGAAAATATAATGGCAAGATCGTTTGGTTAAAGGAGCCCAATAATCCTGATGGTTCTCCAAAGCTCGATGTGGAAAATCCAGATGATGACCTTCAGAAAAGACCGATCATGGGACTTAATTTAATCGAGGGATTCACATTCGATGATGATGAATGGGTAGACGGAGAGATCTACGATCCTGAGTCTGGAAAGACCTACGATTGCAAAATGGAACTGAATGGAAATGAACTAGAGGTAAGGGGATACATAGGTATTTCAATGTTCGGTAGAACAGTTACCTGGACGAGAGTCAAATAGTTTGTTTCTTTTGCATAAAAACGATTCTCTATTATTCTTGCTTATCTTGATCCCATGAAGAAACTATTCACATACGCAATGCTTCCGTTATTTTGCCTGAGTGCATTCAGCTGTTCTGATAATGATTCAGATGGTCCTGAAGAGATTGAGGAGGAAGGTACATTTGAACTAGTTTGGGCCGATGAATTCGATGGCTCAGGTGCGGTCAGCGCTGACAATTGGTTTCACCAAACGCAACTCCCAAACGGAAATAGCTGGTTTAATGGTGAGCTTCAGCATTATACAGATAGAACGGATAATAGCTATGTACAGGATGGGTTTCTACACATAGTAGCCAAGAGAGAAACATTTTCAGATCAAGGTCAATCTAAAGACTTTACTTCTGCACGTTTGAATTCTAAATATGCATTTACTTACGGTAAGGTTGAAGTAAGAGCAAAACTACCTGAAGGTGAAGGTACATGGCCAGCAATCTGGACCCTGGGTCAAAATATTACAGAAACAGGTGGATACTGGGCTGGAGACTTTGGGACAACCGGTTGGCCTGCATGTGGAGAGATCGACATCATGGAGCATTGGGGATTCAATCAAAATGTAATTCAATCGGCCTTGCACACGCCTTCTAGCAGTGGTGGTACTATTAATAAGGGCTCAATCAACGGAGAGGATGTCAGTAATACTTTCCACGTTTATGGAATGGAGTGGACAGAGGAAAAGATCGATTTCTACTACGATGAAACAGTGTTCTATACCTATGAACCTCAAACTCGCAATGCTCAAACTTGGCCATTTAACAAACCTCAGTACTTTTTGCTGAATATTGCCATGGGTGGAATTGGGGGAGATATTGACCCTAACTTTACGGAGTCTGAAATGGTCATAGATTACGTAAGAGTCTATCAGAAATAACTATTTTTTTTCTTTTTGAGACTTCTGACTAACAAAGAAATCCTTTAAGGTTTCCATTGAGACATATTCTAAGGTTTTCTCATGCGTAGCTGCAGGATTGATTTTTGGAGCGCATCCTGCTTTCATGGCTTCCATCCATCTGCTCGCGCACAAACACCACTGATCACCTGGTTTTAAGCCTGGAAATCCGAACATTGGATTTGGGCTAGAAAGGTCATTGCCTTTACTTTTAGTATACGCTAAGAAGTCTTCAGTAAGGACAGCGCAAACAGCGTGGGTGCCTAAATCTTCTGGTCCGGTTTCACAACACCCCGTTCGAGTGAATCCAGTGAGAGGGTCTTCGCTACATAATTCTAGCTCTGTTCCGAAAATGTTTTTAGCTGTCATATTTTGAATCTTAAATATTCTAATTTTCAACCTTTAGATGAGTGTTACTTGGGCTCTCGCATAAACCTAAGGATTAGGATCAATATCACTGAAACCAAGCCTGAGATGCCAGCCAAAAGAGAGGAGATAATGAAATCTTCTTGATCCAAATTGAGACGCTCTTTGCTGAATAAGTATACAATTCCAACTCCAAAAAGGAAGAGGAATAGGACTAAAGCAGCCCGGAATACGTTTCTAAAGGTGTTTTTCATTTTCTTTTTTCGTCATTCTGAACTTGTTTCAGAATCTTTCTAAACTAAAAGTCAATCACGATTCCTAAAGAAGGCA
Organism: Roseivirga sp.; assembly: GCA_965661435.1. Classification (GTDB taxonomy): domain Bacteria; phylum Bacteroidota; class Bacteroidia; order Cytophagales; family Cyclobacteriaceae; genus Roseivirga. The sequence continues at coordinate 6,269 of CBFIDS010000078.1, read as the reverse complement.
AGATGCCAGAATTATCAATATCTTCAATCTGTACCAATTGTCTGGGAGTGATGACATTTCCTATAGCATCTCTATTCAATCCAAACTCAGGTTCATTGGGTATATCCTGTCCAAAAGCATTCTGAATCTCCAGGAAAACATTGAATGTCCATTTGTCGAAGTTCCATTTCTTATCTATTCGTATATCGGTTTGGTTAAAAGTATTCAGTCTTGCCGAACCTAATTGGTCATAATCTCTGATCACCGCAGGGTAATTATCTAGTGTGGCTTGTTGATCTACCGGAGCATAAGGGGTTTCACCCAAATACCTGGTTCTTAAACTGATCTCCCAGTTATTCCCGAATTTATAACCACCAGTGAAGGTTAAGAGGTTGTTGCTGTCCCAAGCACTCGATCGATAGATACCATCTAGTCCAGTAAATTCACTTCTGTACCAAGTGTAAGCAAGTATGGCGTAGTAATTATTGGTGAATTTCTTCTGATAAAGGAATTCAACTCCATAGGTTCTTCCTTCGCCAATGCTCGAAATGGGTTCATTACCTAGGACAGAAAAATCACCTCCTAAATTGGCTAATGATACACCTGTAGTTAGAGAGACGGGGTAGTTATCATACTTCTTGAAGAAACTTTCTAACGTGAATCGGGCAGAAGGAGTTACTAAATACTCAAATCCTGCTACAGCATGATCGCTTCTAATATATTTAGAACTTCTATTCACTAACTTGCCCTGTTCGGCATAACCAAGAATGGTATAGGGAGGGATTTTAAAATAACGACCTATCGATGCATTAACAGACCATTTCTTTTCTGGATCGAAGGTGTATCTGGCCGAAACTCTAGGACTCAAGGTCTTCCAAATATCATTGCCCGAATCGGTAAAAGTATTGCCATCAAACCTTATACCTGCAGAGAAATTGAAGCGATCATCTTTAGAGGTAGAAGATGCTTGAAATGAAGCACCATACTTGGCGAAATTGATCTCATTGTCGAAGTTGTTGCTATTGACCAAATCAATACTGTTGTTGCGAAAGAGCACTTGCTGAACACTCGCGGTGTTTACAAATGTCCAGTTACCCATGAATTTGGTTCGGTTGAATCTAAGTTTTGATTCTTGCTCCACTGATTCATTTTGCAAATAGAGACCCGTTTGAGCTTCATTATTCTCGTATCTTCTAAAATCGTTTTGCAGTCTGTTAGTACTTAAAGCCAAACGGGTAAAACCAGAGCCATCTTTATATCTTCTTCTCCAACTTGCACCAATAGTGTTTGTACGTTGTTGAATGACAGGCACTTGGTCGAGTGTTGCCTGTTGTTCAGGATCATATTCTTCAGGGACATTGATCCGGAAATCGTCCACCGAACCCACACCTGTTATGATCAACTCATTGTATTCATCGAACTTGTGGGTGACTTTATACTGGTAATCCCAATAATCGGGTAAAAAGGGGAGGCCTATCACTTCAAATAGAAACTGTAAATAAGATCTTCGAGCAGAAACTATGAATGAAGTATTGGAAGCTTCTTTATCCTTTTTAAAAAGTGGACCTTCAAAAGTCAGTGCACTTTCGCTGCTACTTAATCTGAAGTTGGTTCTGAAATCTCGGGTGTTTCCATCTCTCTGGTCGAATTGTAAAACGCCCGACAATGGATTGTCATATTGTGCCGCAAAGGCACTAGTGGATAAAGTTACTCCCTCGAAAAAGCTAACATTCAACAATCCTACAGGTCCTCCTGCACTTCCTTGCGTGGCAAAGTGATTGATGTTTGGGATCTCAATTCCGTCCAAATAGTAGACGTTTTCATTAGGAGCACCGCCACGAATAATAATGTCATTTCTGAAGCCACCAACTGAGCCTGAAACCCCTGGTAGTGATTGAACCACTTTGGCTATATCATTATTACCCCCTGGGTAAGTTGCGATCTCTTCTCTTGAAAGTTTTTGAATGGAAAGGGGTGTTTCTTCGATCTTTTGAAACGGATTAGCTACGACAACTACCTCACCCACGTCTGAGACAGTTTCGTTCATTTGAAAATTCAGATCGGGATTACTTGCAGAGCGAATGACCACGTTGTATTTGGTCTGAGTTTCATAGCCGACAAAAGACACTTGAATACTATAGGTGTTAGCTGGAATCTCTTTTATAGAATAAAAACCATTGGCATCAGTTATGGCACCTGTTCCTAACTCTACTACTTGTACCGTGGCTCCTGGTATGGTCTCTTCTGTTTTTGCATCTGTAACATATCCGGTAAGTACACCCGTACTTTGAAAGGCCCAAATTGAATTACTAATGAATAGGGCAAAAAGTATGATCGAATTCCTCATGTTATTCTACTTAAGAGTCAAAACTCAGAAAGTTCAAAAGGGTTTACCGATTTGAAAATTTGAAGATTAGTTAATTTGAAAATGACATGATATTCTAATTTCCAATAACCATTAACTTTCAACCACTTTCGGGAATAATTTCTTTTCAGCTACGAATGTACCGAAAGGAAGTAATGAGGCCAGTAGTGCCAGAAAAGTCTTCCACATGCTCCAGGTCTCTTTCTTGGCAACAAAGAGCACAAATGAACAATAAAGGACAAAGAGAACTCCGTGGGCTAGACCGATCGGATAGGTAGGCTCAGGAATATTCAGCCAATACTTAAGAGGCATACAAATGCCGATAAGTAGTAAATAACTTACACCTTCTAGTTTTGCGAGAACTCTTAAGACTTGCTTCATTGAATTTCCTTGAATCTTGTATTGCTGGCAAAGATATTGTTCAGGACTTACCACAAGTACTTTTCAACTGTTTTTTTAAGGTTGAATGTATTAGTATTGGAGTCTGTTAAACGAAAACTACCGAAATGAGAAAATATCTATTGTTAAGCCTCTGTTTAGGTCTATTTTTTGATCTTTCATTGGCTCAAGACAAATTAAGAAACATGCCTGGATTTGAGCAGTATGCCAGTATTGCTCCCCAGATCAGATCATCAGTAAAGTATGGTCAATTGAGTGTTAACTGGAAGGATGGAAGAACCTTCGAATACGTTAAAGACGGCAAGCTTTATAGCTACGATGTCCGAAAAAATGAAGCCACCGAAATAGGCGAACCAGAAAGACCACAAAGAAGAAGGTGGAATCGACCAGCCCGTGGTAGACAATATGCCTCTGCAGATGCTCCAAATGGTGAATTGAAAGCCTTTCACAAAGACAGGAATATTTACATCAGCAATATTGATGGTAGCAATGTGCGTGCTATTACGACTGATGGAAACATGGAGAATAAAAATAAATATGGTATTGCTACTTGGGTTTATGGAGAAGAATTAGGTCAGAGCACAGCCATGTGGTGGTCTCCAGATAGTAAGAAAGTAGCTTTTTACAAATTCAACGAAAAAGGTGCCAAGCAATATTATGTGTTGCTAGATCAACTTAAGCTATATGATTCTCTTGAGGTAATGTCATATCCTAAAGTGGGTGAGCCTAATCTTCCAGTAGACCTTATGGTTTATGATCTGGACACTAGGGAAATGAAGAAACTACAGACCAGAGATGTTGGTGATTTCAAAGACGGTCCTTTAGGGACTTATCTTTATGGAGTTGAATGGACTCCTGATGGTTCTGAGTTGCTATACCACAGTACCAATAGAAAACAGGATATTATGGAGTTAAGAGCTGCTGATCCTGAAACTGGAAAAAGCAGGACGGTAGTAAGAGAAGAGTGGCTCCCGAGTTTCACAAAGAATACTCCAGAAATGCAGTGGTTAGAAGATGGCAAGCGCTTTATCTGGGCTTCTGAAAGAACAGGTTTCAATAACTATTATCTATACAATGTGGATGGTTCTCTAGAAGCAACTTTAACCAAGCATCCTTTTGAAGTGGCAGGGATTTCTAAGGTAGATGAGGAAAACGGATTCCTATACTACATGGCCAGAAGTGGAGAGAACCATATGAAAATGCAATTGCACAGGGTGAAAATGGATGGAACAAAAGACACTCGTTTAACAGATCCAGCCTATAACCATTCTGTAAACATCTCACCTGATGGTAAATACTTCATAGATGTAGCTCAAACGCATAATATTCCTCCATTCACCAATCTAGTAGATAGCAAGGGAAAAGTAGTTGCCGAGCTTGAAAAGAGTGATATGTCTAAGTTCAAAGAGCTGGGATTGAAAACTGTTGAGGCTTTTACATTCACATCGGCTGATGGTGAAACTGAATTGCATGGATTACTTCACTTTCCTTCTAATTTCGACCCAAGTAAGAAATACCCTTTATTATTGGCCAATTATGGTGGCCCTGCAACCAATGAGTTCAGAGAAAGCTTCACCCTTCCTAATTCATTAACTGAATATGGATTCTTAGTAGCGGATATCGATGGTAGAAACGTACGAGGAAGAGGTAAGCGTTTACTTGACGAGATCTATGGGAAACTTGGTCAAGTTGAAATGGACGACTTTGCTGAAGGAATCAAATCTCTTTATGATAGACCTTACTTCGATAAAGAAAATGTTGGTGTTTATGGAACTTCTTATGGAGGCACAACTTCAGCCAGTTGCTTATTGAGATATCCTGATGTTTTCCATGCAGCTGTTGTTAATTCTGCAGTTACCGACTGGAGATACTATGATAACATCTACACGGAACGTTATATGAACTTGTTAGAAAATAACCTAGAAGGTTATGAGGCATTCAGTCTAATGAATCAGGTTGATCAGCTAGAAGGTGAGATGATGGTGTACTTTGGGACATCTGACAACAATGTTCACCCACAGAATTCATTAGACTTGATCAAGGCATTACAAGACGCCAGAAAGAGTATTGAAGTACAGGTAGGTCCGGATAGAGGACACACCGCGGTGGATAGTCAAAGAATGATGGAATTCTTTATCGAGCATTTAGTAATGGTAGATAACGGAATGTCCTTGCAAATCAGCCGAGATTAATATTCGGTTACGCCATCTAATTTAAAAACACGGGCAGCTTCACCATTGACTAATTTGTAACGGAGCTGCCTGTGTTTTTTTGTCTTAAAGCCATTTTCGTAGATAGGGAATCTTCGAATTACGGAAGTTTCAACGATTCTAATTTCCTCACCTTTTTGATAGCCATAAACTACAGCTTCATCATTAGTGATCTCTGGAAGGTAGATGATGCTCATAGAGAGCCCACCATTCACGGAGTAACCCACGGCAGACATTTTTTTATCTGCGCCTTTAATGAAGCTGAGTACTTCAGGCCAGCCATCGCTGTTTAGGTCTTCAATTTCTGTGTACTGAACGGTACCTTCAATTGGCCATACTACTGGTCTATTGTCTTGTCCTAATCCTTGCGGTACTACCATTAGCTGATTGAACATGATGTTTGAAGTAGATTGAACCTTAAAATTGATGTTTTGAAGTTGGAATTCCTCTGTTTCTAGCTTTGGAAATGAAAGTTCCTCCTTAGGAATTGAAGATAGGTTGGTAGATTTATATTCGCCCTTAATGGTAGCTCCTCCAGAACAATAGAAGTTAAGATCATTGCTTGCCTCCTCATTCTTTGGCTGGATAGAAATACCTGATGGAGTAGCGGTGATTTGAATGATGTTATTATCAACACTTTCGAATTCCAATCCAGTATCTGCTAATCGTGCGATTACTTGTAATTCGCAGCTAGGCTGTTTTTTATCTTTTCTGGCACTGATATTCATTAAGGCATAATACTCATTCAATGAATCTATACGAATAGCTACATAGTCGTATCCTTCATTTCTTTGTTGAAAATCAGCGTTTGCATATTCGCCATAGATTCTATTCGAGGATAATTCTTGTTCATTCTCTTCAACACTGCTGCAAGCAATAGCTGAAGTTATTATACTCAGCAGAATTAATTTTCTCATTTATCCTTCAAATTCAAGTTGCATTTTCTCTATTCTTTCAGAGAGCATTTCGGTGGTGAATCTTTCTCTAAGTCTATCCACCATAATCGGAAAACAGAATGGTGTTGGTTGACTCAATTTACGCACAATGATCTTTTGTTCGTTAATTCGTTTAAGAGATTCAGTAAGTCGTGAACGATCGAACTGTAAACTCAGTACTTCCTCATTAGCCTGTTTGAGTAATAAGTTCTCAGGATCATAATCTTCAAAGACTTTATAGATCATGGTAGAAGAAGCATTTAAATGTTTATAGCTCATTCCTTTGCCCGGATAACCTTGAAAGATAAGTCCTGCAATAGTGGCGATGTCTCTGAATTTTCTTTTGGCAAGTTCAGTATTGTTGATGCTAGCATTGATGTC
>CBFIDS010000077.1:0-28349 GCA_965661435.1 Roseivirga sp. | reverse complement strand
CCCAAGAGCCTTTTGGAGAGAGTATTGTGTGATGCAGATCTTCACCATTTAGCCTGTACGGATTACGATGTAATGGCAGAAAAAATGCATCGCGAAATCGAGGAGGTTAGAGGGAAGAAGATCAAGGAGCAGGAATGGAATGATATGAATTTCGAGTTCTTTAAAAACCATAAATTCCATACTGATTTTGGTCAGAAATATCTACAACCTATCAAGGATGATAATTTGAAGAAGATAAACGGAGAAGATCCAATGCCTGAGAATAAAGAGGTCAAGAAGCTAAAAAGAAGTTGGCAAAATTGGAACTAAAGGCCAGTCTAAAGCCGGACAGAGGTATTGAGACCATGTTTAGAACAACTTCTAAAAATCATCTTGAACTTAGTGCAATGGCCGACACTAAGGCCAATATCATGATCTCGGTGAATACCATTATCTTATCTGTTGTTGTTTCTGTGCTCATTAGAAAGCTATATGAATATCCGAACTTAGTGATCCCCACGATTATGTTGATCGTAGTTTGTTTAACGACTATAGTGTTGGCTATTTTAGCTACCAGACCCAATGTGTCTTCAGGTGTTTTTACTGACCAAGAAGTCCTGAGTAAAAGGACCAACCTACTTTTCTTTGGGAATTTCCATAAGATGGAATTAGATCGTTATGAATGGGGAATGAGAGAGATGATGAAAGATGGAGAATACCTTTATGGTAGTTTGATTAAGGATATATATTTCCTTGGGGTTGTTCTAGGGAAAAAGTATAAACTCCTAAGAGCCTGTTATACATTCTTCATGATAGGTTTCGTCTTATCGATCATAGGATTTGTATGCGCTATGATGTTATTTCCACCTCAAGATCAAACGGGATTCTACACATTTTAACTTGATTTTCTCAGAACCTGTGTATAAATAGGTTCATGTTAAAGAGTTATTTTTTAGTCGCATTGCGCAGTATTCGAAAGAATCCCGGTTATGCAGGCGTCAATATTTTCGGACTTACCTTAGGTATTTCTGCATTTCTTATCATTTTTCTGGTCATTCAGTTCGAGCTTAGCTTCGATAAATTTCATAATGATTCTGATAAGATCTTCAGGATCAATAACGAATTGAGGCTTAGTAGTGGGAGCTATAAGTATCCAACCTGTACTTCTGCCTTAGCGCCTGCTTTGGCGAATCAGACTCCAGAGGTTATAGATTATACAAGACTCAATGGTGGAGGGCAGCAGTTAGTGATAGAGGTTAATACTGAACTTTTTAAGGAGGATAATTCATTCTTCGTAGACCCTAACTTTTTGGAATTCTTCAATTTTTCCTTGTTGCAGGGCGAGAAGAGTACCGTGCTAGATGCACCTAATACTGTTGTTCTAACAGAGTCTTCAGCCATTAAGTATTTCGGGTCTACAAATGTTGTTGGAAAAACACTAGATGTAATTGGTAACCAGTCTGTTACTTATGAAGTGACTGGTCTATTAGAAGATCTTCCTTTGAACACTCATATTTCATTTGACCTGATATTTTCTAACCTAACTCTTAAAAATCAAAATGGAGGTAATGCGCTTAATAACTGGGCTGGAGATGGGTTCTATTCTTATATAAAACTCACAAATCGAGAATCCGTCAATATTCTTTATGATAAAATCGCTCAACTCAAATCGGCCAATATAGAAGAAGGGAGGTTGCATATGTTCAATCCAGACCTAACTGCTTTGGAAGATATTCACTTACAGTCAAACTTGAGAAATGAAATTGATGTAAATGGAAGCATGGATTTCGTATTCATTTTTGTAGCCATTGGAGTTTTTGTATTAGTTATAGCCGGCATCAATTACATGAATCTAGCTACAGCTAGATCCGCAAAAAGAGCTCAAGAGGTAGGGATTAGAAAGGTTTTAGGAGCTTATAAAAAGCAGTTGATAAGCCAGTTCTTAGGAGAATCTTTGATTTTAACCTTCATCTCAGTCATTCTTTCAATGATAATCGTAAGCTTATTGGCCAATCCATTTGCTGAGTTTATTGATAAGCCCATTACTACTAATATGCTTTTTGAGCCCGAGGTTCTTGGTATGCTATTGATGATTACTTTGGTGATTGGCTTGGGTTCTGGAATTTATCCAGCATTATTTTTATCAGCTTTCAAGCCCGTGGTAGTATTGAAGGGTAAACTTGCTTCAGGAATGGGTGGGTCTGGAGCATTTCGAAAGGCTTTGGTGATTTTTCAATTTGTGATTTCAATAGTCATGATCATTGGGACGGCAATTGTATATAATCAACTCAATTTTCTCACCAATAAGCCCTTAGGTTTTAAGAAGGAGAATATCTTAATGGTGTCTAATACTAATCAGGCGATCACACCAAGACTTGAGGCTTTCAAAAATGAGCTACAAGAGAATCCGAATATCGAAGGAGTTACGGCTACGTTCTCCAAACCTGGAGGGCTTAGGCCTATCATTTTAGTAAAGTCTGAAACAGTTTCGGAAGACGTAGATGGCTTGAATTTGGCAGGCATAAATATTGATTTGAATTATCTAGAAGTAATGGAAATTGATGTGTTAGAAGGAAGGAACTTTGACCCTTCTATTCCATCAGATTCTACACAATCAATTATCATTAATAAAAGAGCGGTTTCAGATTTGAATATGAATGATGGAGCCATTGGCAAGTTTATAGATGTTCAGTTATTTGGGGGTAATTGGCAGCGGAAGCAAATTATAGGTGTTATCGAAGATATCAATTTTGAACCTTTGCAACGTGGAACAGAATCATGCTTTTACGCTTACTTTTTCCCTAATTTCCAAGAGATTTTTGTCAAAGTAAATCCTTCTGCATCTAATGATGTAGTTAGCTATGTAGAGGAGAAATGGTCGGAGTTTGCACCTTCGCAGCCCTTTGCTTATAAGTTTCTAGAAGACGATTTATCTGCTAATTATGATAATGAAAAAGTATTGGGCCAGCTTGTTGTTTTCTTCTCCATTCTAGCCGTTGGTATTGCCAGTCTAGGACTATTTGGTCTTGCCTCTTATTCTACAGAACAACGCATCAAAGAAATTGGCGTAAGAAAGGTGTTAGGAGCTTCGATTGGTCAGGTATTATTCCTTCTATCCAAGGATTTTGCGATACTCATTGGAATAGCTTTTCTGATAGCCTCACCTGTTGCTTATTATTTATCGAGTTGGTGGTTGCAAAACTTTGCATTCTCAGTTTCACCTTCTATAGTTACATTTTTACTTGCTGGGGTCATGGCATTGTTCATTGCGTTATTGACAATTAGTTATAAAACTTATGTAGCTGCACGTTCAAATCCTGTTAAAGCTTTGCGCTTTGAATAACGTGTCAATTTTGAACAAAAGTGGTCGAAAATGTACACAAGCTAACATGTTGATGTCCGGCTAATGCATAAAATCAATATATTCGTCATTGGCATATAAATTGGTAATCCATTTAGGTCAAAACTTAAACGATTGAAATGATTAAACTACGCGATATCGACAAGTATGTCGACTCTAAGTATCAGAGAACATTTATACTTAAGGGGATAGATCTAGATATTGAGCAAGGAGAATTCGTAACCATCATGGGCCCTTCTGGTGCAGGGAAGTCTACTTTAATGAACATCATTGGCATGTTAGATGAACCATCTCAAGGAGAATTCTACTTCTTTGATGAACCTATTCATAGAATGAAGGAGCGAAAAAGATCTGAGCTCCATAAGCATCACATAGGATTTGTATTTCAGGCCTACCACCTAATAGATGAGTTGACGGTTTATGAAAATATAGAGACACCTCTTCTCTATAAAGGAGTTAAATCCAAGGAAAGAAAAAGTATGGTTGCTGAAATGCTAGATAGATTTCAGATGGTTGCCAAGAAAGATCTTTTTCCTGAGCAGTTATCTGGTGGTCAGCAGCAACTGGTTGGTGTTGCGAGAGCATTAATCGGTGAGCCAAAGTTACTTTTAGCAGATGAGCCTACTGGTAATTTACATTCAGATCAGGCAGAAGATATCATGAAGCTTTTCCAGAAGTTGAATGCAGAGGGCATGACGATATTACAGGTAACTCACTCTAAGGATAATGCTTCTTATGGGAACAGGACGATCAATTTGGTAGATGGTGCCTTAGATAGTGACGACAGACATTAAGTAGCTTAAACTACTCAATAGGAAGCTATCGACAATTTGTTGATGGCTTTTTTATTTGCCCTTCGCTGCGTGCCTCTCCTTTACCTCCCAAAGCTTCCACCAAGGAGTAGCCGGTGATGCATGATGTTCATAGTGATAGCCAAAGAAGTAACAGCTTATAAAAGCCCAAGCATGGTTAAGGTTCTGGCTACCAGATCTGTGGATATTCTTTTCTGAATGTTCTCCTCGGTGGGGTAGAAATGTTCCAAAGTAGAATAGCTGTAAGGTTGAAAGAACAGCCGGGAGCATCCAGAACACAATGAGGTTTTCGGTGGGCAACCATAGCTTCAATATGTTGAATGTTATGGCCATTAGCAGTACTTGCCAAATACTGATGTATTGTTTTAAAAAGCTTAAATACCAGATAAGAAAATTCCCTGAATGATGATAATCAGGGTCTTTGTCCGTAGCTACATGCTTGTGATGCTCATGATGTTTAGGAAAGAGTTTTTTGTAGAAGTTGTAACTGAAAAGCGTTGCGGTAACATGTCCAAAGACTTGATTGACTGTTTTATTTCTAGAAACAGTTCCATGCATGGCATCATGGGCGGTGATAAACAGGCCTGTATAGAGGTGGGTCAATACCAAGATCAGCACATATGTCCAAATAGAAGCAAATTTCATTTCCCACTGTAGGGCCAAATAAAGTGTTGCGAACCATAATAGAATTATGGTCAAAGCCACAAAAACTCCGGTATTAGAATGGGACTTAACCATGCACAAAAATAACGATTATAGTTTCTCTAGGTGTGATTGCACCTCTTCCATTAGCCACATGGGAGTAGAAGTTGCTCCACATATTCCAACATTTTCATTTTTACCGAACCACTCAGCTTTTACATCAGCTATACTGGAAACGAAATAAGTTCTTGGATTTTGATCTGCACAGACCTTATAAAGTACTTTTCCGTTAGAAGATTTGGTTCCACTTACAAATACGACTACATCGAATTTTCTGGCAAACTCTCTAAGCTCCTTGTCACGGTTAGAAACTTGCCTGCAGATCGTGTCATTGGTATTAACGGTAATTCCATTCTCACCTAGTAACTGATTGATCTCATAGAATTTATCTGTACTCTTGGTGGTTTGCGAATATAGAGTAATCTCTTTAGGGAGTTCAGCAATGTTGAGCTCTTCTATATCTTGAAAAACAACGGCTTCATTGTTTGTCTGACCTAAAAGGCCTACAACTTCGGCATGCCCATGCTTGCCATAAATATAGATCTGTTCCTTTTTGTCAAAGCTGTTTTTGATCCTATTCTGAAGTTTCAAAACTACAGGACACGAAGCATCAATCAACTCTAAATTATTCTCCAGGGCTAGTTGATATGTCGAAGGGGGTTCACCATGCGCACGAATTAAGACTTTAGAATCTTTAATTTCTTTTAGATGCTCATGGTTGATGATCTTTAAACCTTTAGACTGAAGCCTTTTGACTTCTTCATCATTATGAACGATGTCTCCTAAACAGTAAAGATGATTGTCCTCAGCAAGGATGTCTTCTGCCATTTCAATGGCATATACCACGCCAAAACAGAAACCTGAATTGATATCAATATCAACGCTGAGATTAAACATAATATTTAAACTTGAAATGATTTCTTATGTTTAAAAATCAAAGACATTGAATTAAAAAGTTGATGAGAGGCTTAGATGGCATGGAATGAATGTTTGAAATAAATCCCTATAAGAATGGTCATTTTTCTAAAATCAGGGATTCTAATTCTTTCTTCTTTGATCTTGCCAGGTGGACAATCTTTGATTTTTTTGAAAAGCTTGAGATAATATTTGTAGGCCAAATAAACTCCCAGACGAGCTTCTTGAGGTAATTTTCTAATGCCAATTAAGGCATCGTCAAAGTCCTGTTGAATATCATCTTCGATTGCTTCTTTGGCAGTTTTACTAAAGTTGTCGAAATCTACTCCTGGGAAATAAACTCTTCCTCTTTCTTCAAAATCACTTTTAATGTCTCGTATGAAATTTACCTTTTGAAAGGCTGCACCCAATTTCTTTGCAGGCGGAAGAAGCTCTTGATATTGTTTTTCATTTCCATTACAGAATACTTTGAGGCACATTAACCCAACGACCTCCGCTGAGCCGTAAATGTATTCCTCATATCCTTTTTGATCATAGACTGTTTCGCTGAGGTCTAGTCGCATTGAATGAAGGAACGCTCTAATCAACTCGTGATCAATTTTGTATTGATTAACAATAAGCTGAAAGGCATGCAAGACAGGATTAAGACTCACTTTTTGTTCAATGGCCTCGAATGTGCTAGCCTCAAAATGGTTGAGTAGTCTAGCTTTATCTTTACTGTGAAAGGTATCTACTATTTCATCAGCATATCTTACAAAGCCATAGATAGCATAGATTGGAAAATGTAACTTTTTATTTAACGTTTTGATACCTAGGGTAAAGGAAGTGCTATACCGTTGGGTGATCAACTTGCTGCATTCTAAAGTGGTCTGATCAAATAGATCCATGATTTAAAAATAACTAATTAATTGCTGAGAGGTTTAAGCAAAATCTTTGACCACTGCATCGGCTACTACAATTCCGGATATTAAACTCGGTGGTACTCCTGGTCCTGGAACAGTAAGCTGGCCTGTGTAATAAAGGTTCTTGAGGTTTTTGTTTTTTAAACTAGGCTTCAATATTGCTGTCTGTCTTAAGGTATTGGCAAGACCATAGGCATTGCCTTTAAAAGAGTTGTAGTCTTTTATAAAATCAGAATGTGCGAAGTTTCTTTTATAAACTACAGAATCCAATATGGATTGACCTGAATATTCTTCCATGCGCTTAACAATCATTTCAAAATACTTTTCTTGAATCTCTTTTGTATCATTCATTCCGGGGGCAACCGGGATCAACAAAAAGAGGTTTTCATGCCCTTCTGGTGCGACAGTGTCATCTGTCTTTGAAGTTAAAGAAGCATAGAAAAGGGGTTTCTCTGGCCATGCAGGACTTGTATAAATGTCATGAGCGTGTGGTGTAAAATCTGTATCGAAGAATAGATTATGGTGTAAAAGTCCATCTAGTCTTTTGTTTATACCAACATAGTAAAGTAAAGAAGAAGGAGCCATAACACGACTTTCCCAATACTTTTCAGAATAATTTCTGTCTTCCTGATCTAATAGCTTGGTTTCAACATGATTATAATCTGCTCCTGCAACAACAACATCTGCTCTGATGGTGCCTTCGGCTGTTACAACGTGCGATACTTTTCCATTATCAGTAGCTATAGATTTTACTTCACAGCTGGTTTTGATCTTTACTCCAAGGTCTTTGGCAAGCTTCCCGAGCCCTTCCACAATTTTGTACATACCTCCTTTAGGGTACCATGTACCTAAAGCCATGTCCGCATAATTCATTAAACTATATAGAGCAGGAGTATTTTGTGGAAGCGCGCCAAGGAATAGCACAGGAAACTCCATTAGCTGAATCAACTTTGGATGCGAGAAGTATTTTCTTACATGTTTGGACATAGACTGGAAAACATCCATTCTTATGACGTCAATGAGAAGCTTGAGATCTGCGAATTCGGCTAAAGATCGACCAGGTTTATATACTAATTGATTGATGCCTACTTCGTATTTATAAGCGGCTTGTTTCATGAAGGCATCAAGGCGAACTCCAGAACCAGGCTCCAGAGAATCGAAAAGGGCTTTTAGTTCTGGCATTTTTGCCGGAATGGGAACAGCCTCACCATTTTCATAAACGACTTGGTAAGAAGGGTCTAGCCTGATCAAATCATAGTAGTCCGAAACAGATTTGCCAAACTTATTAAAGAATGATTCGAAGACATCCGGCATCCAATACCAACTAGGACCCATGTCAAAAGTAAAGCCCGAATCAGTAAACTGTCGGGCTCTTCCTCCGATGGAGGCGTTTTTTTCTAGAATGGTTACATCGAAGCCTTTATCGGCTAGGTTAATAGCTGCAGATAGGCCTGCGAATCCTGAACCTATGACTAGTACCTTTTTATTTTCCACAAAGGCTAAACTAGTACTAGCTTCCGTATGTTCTAAGTTTTTCTTTAAGTTGTTTTCTGGCAATATGGATTCTGTTCTTCACAGTGCCAATAGGAATCTCCAATCTATCTGCAATTTCATGATATTTGAAACCCCTGAAATACATCATAAATGGAGTTTTGTAAACATCATCAAGTGAATCGATAGAAGCGTTGATATCTGTTAGAGCAAAATTACCGTATGCTCCGTTTTCGATTTTAGTATCACTCGAATTGATAAAGTGAAGGTTGTCGGTAGTATCGATGAAGGTTCCTCTTCTCACCATTCTTTGATAGTTGGTGATGAAGGTGTTTTTCATAATGGTATATAACCAGGCTTTCAGGTTTGTTCCTTCTGAAAACTTATCTCTATTCTTATATGCTTTCATTAAAGTTTCCTGTAGAAGATCATTCGCATCCTCTGTATCCTTAGTCAACTTCAAAGCAAATGGCTTTAGAGACTTAGTCATTTGTGTAATCGTGTAACTGTATTCTAGAGCTTTCATAACTTTTGCTTGAATGTTGAACAAATATGATAAATCATTAAACAAAAGTCAAAAGAAATTGTGGAAAGTTTTTAATCAAAGGTTAAACAAAACATATCTTGAACCCCTTCCTTGTCTAATTTTCGGCTAAATATAGGCTTAAATGTTCCACAAATTGTATTTACAGGTACGTACATATAAAATATCAAAGAAAAAGAGACCCATCTTTGAGCCTCTACCGTTCGTGTAAAATTCAATATTAAGCTTCTACCTCTTGAGTTTCGTCAACGAATTCAGCCAGTTTGACTGGGTTGGCTATTTGAGTGACGTTATCCGGCAACCCTAGATCTTGTCCTATAACTTGACTTCCACCAACAAGAATTTCTGTTTCTGGAAAGTCTTCTGACATATTTTGTAAATATTCCTGAGCAGTTATGTCTTTATCCTTACTAGTCAGGATTGTAAGAAAATAATCAGGTTTATAAACATTATATGCCATTTTTAAATCGTGATATGGCATGTTCTGCCCAAGGTAAATTACTTTGTTCCCTTTGGCTCTTATCAAGTAGTTGGCGAAAAGTAAACTAAGCTCATGTAATTCCCCCTCTGGTAAGAATAGCATGTACTTTTTAGCCTCTTCATCGAAAGTCTCGTATTGACCATCGATTGCTACAATGACTTTTTGTCTAATTAAATTTGATATGAAGTGTTCTTGAGCAGGATTTATTGAGTCGGTAATCCACATGATTCCAATCTTGGATAAGAAAGGATAGATGATGTTAAGCATAGTTCGCTCAAACCCGATCTTTAAAGTATTTGTAGATATGATCTTCTCAAACCTTTGTTCATCAAGGTCGATCATGGCCAATGTCAATCCATAAATCTGATCTGGGAAACTTGTTGCCTTGTCTGAGATCCTGAGGACTGTCTCATGCATCTCTTCCATTGACATCTCCGCAATCTTGGAAATCTTGAACCCGTTGTCTTTCAGCAAAGACACATTTAAAACGAGTTTCAGATCTTCTTGATCATAGAAACGAATATTAGTATCAGTCCGTTTAGGATTGATTAAACCGTAACGTTGTTCCCAAATTCTAAGGGTATGAGCCTTTATTCCAGATAAATGCTCTAAATCTTTTATTGAATAATTTGCCAAACCTCTTCTTCTTTATCCTTCTTCTTTCCAATATTTCCTAGGGATGACAAACAAACCAAAAGAAACAGAATTATATTTCTGAGTCTTATGATGAGCTATATGAGCTTTACGTATTGCTTTTAAATACCTATTCTTCGGTTTTCCAAACCACGATATTCTGCGGTGGATTAAAACATCATGAAGAATAAAGTAGGCCATTCCATAAAGACTTATGCCGCACCCTATCCAAAACCTGTTATCCAGTTCTTCAACTCCAAGAAAGATCAACACAATAGCTGATCCTCCAAAGATCAAAGTGAAAACATCATTCAATTCGAAGAATCCTTTGGTGTGGGTGTGATGAGTTTTGTGGATTTTCCAAAGCACACCATGCATTATGTATTTATGAATGGCCCAAGAAAAGATTTCCATTAAACTGAAACCAACCGCTGTCCAAAAGATTGCTTCCCACATTTTGTTTCAAACAGATAGTTCTTGTAATTGTTTCGAGAGGGTTAAATAAAATTCAAAACTACGAAGAAAACTATCAATATATATAAAAGCCTAATAGCCAACGAATTGTTTGCTTTTGGCATCAGTTTTTGAAATAAAACTTGAAGAAGGAGGCTAAGGATGAACCAGCCGATATAATTTCTGATGGGTATCGTACCATTAGCCCAATCCCAGAAGTCCAATTGAACAGCGACTGGTTCAATGAAGTAATCTATGAAGGTCATTAGCAATGCTCCTAAAATCGGGGCATAAAATTTATTTCGAGTAACATTTCTTGCCCAAGTGCCACTTGCATAGACCATTACCACCCAATTCAAGCCTATGGCAAGAGGGACTTCTAGAAACTTGAGTCCTAAAGTTCTTCCATAAGTGTACTCTCCAAAAATGACTCCTGTTTTAACACCTGCGACTTCAATAAAGAAACCTATAAGAAAGGTCAAACCAATGAACAGAAAGTAATTTCTATTCTTTTCCTTTTCAAAATGAAGGAGAATTGCCGCTGTTGCTAGTAAATTGAAAGGGGTGAGGTACTGGAATAAGGACCTTGTTTCAGGAATAAAAAGTCCAATGGCACCGGCAATGTGCATTGCTAATAAAAGGTAATAGGCATTTTTTGAGTTGACAAAAGATAGGTCGTCAATCTTAGAGAGCATAGGCTAATAAACTTCCGAACTGATTAAATGTTAGCTTCAAAATTAAGCTTATTTTTGTGGCAAAGGTTTTATTATGATTCTATATAACGTTACGGTAGCCATTGATAAGAAAG
The DNA here is from genome assembly GCA_965661435.1 of Roseivirga sp. Classification (GTDB taxonomy): domain Bacteria; phylum Bacteroidota; class Bacteroidia; order Cytophagales; family Cyclobacteriaceae; genus Roseivirga. Next base: position 17,268 of record CBFIDS010000077.1, on the reverse strand, counting down.
TCGAAAAGGATTGGTTGAACTGGATGAAAGAGACTCACATTCCTGAAGTGATGAGAACCAACGTTTTTCAGGAATATAAATTCTTTAAAGTGATGAATACCGAGGATCCTGAAAGTAGCTCCTATAGCGTGCAATATTTTGCCAAAGACATGAATAAAATAAAGCTTTATATGTCAGCCTTTGCTTCGGATCTACAGCAAGAAGCACATCAAAAATGGCCTAATCAAATGGCAGCCTTCAGAACCTTGTTAGAGGCTGTTTAATAGTTCTCGATCTGCTCAGCATTTAGCGTACAGTTGACCCACTCTTCATCAAGATCTGCACCAAGCTTTTTATAGAAATTGATAGCTGGTTCATTCCAGTCGAGTACTTGCCACCTTACTTGTTTAGAGTTGGTTCTTTTAGCTTCAGCAACAATAGCATCTAGAAGCATTTGACCATAACCTTTGCCTCTGGCTGATTCTCTGACGACTAAATCCTCTAAATAAACGGCCTTTCCTTTCCAAGTTGAATATCGAAAATAGAACAAAGCCATTCCAACTACTTGGTTTTCTGCCTCAGCCAGAAAAAATTCATATACAGGGTTTTCACCAAAGCCATCTTCCTCAAGTTGCGACAAAGTAATTTCAACCTCGTGCGCAGCCTTTTCATACTCAGCTAATTCTTCAATGAGTTCAAGCACTTGCGATAGATCTTCTTTTTTTCCTTTTCTTATCGTCATCTATTTGATTTTATGAGGATGAAAAACTTAGATTCTTTCGAACCCAGTGTAAGGCCTAAGTACTTCAGGAATATTGATTCCACTTTCATCTTGATTGTTTTCGAGCAGAGCAGCCATAATCCTCGGCAAAGCCATTGCACTTCCGTTTAATGTGTGAAGCAATACTGACTTCTTACTTTCGTCTTTGTATCTCAATTTAAGTCTGTTGGCCTGATAAGTTTCGAAATTAGAAACTGAACTAACCTCCAACCACTTCTTTTGTGCTGCAGAGTACACTTCAAAGTCAAATGTTAGTGCACTTGTAAAGCCTAGGTCTCCACCACAAAGTCTCAATACCCGATATGGCAAGTTTAAGCTTGATAAAAGATGCTCTACATGAGCGCACATTTCTTCTAAGACATTATAAGAATCTTCAGGTTTTCTCACTTGAATGATCTCAACCTTGTCGAATTGATGTAATCGGTTCAAGCCACGTACATGTGCTCCCCAACTACCGGCTTCTCTTCTAAAGCATGGAGTGAATCCTACGTTTTGGATGGGAAGATCTATTTCATCTACAATTACATCTCTGTATAGGTTGGTAAGAGGAACTTCAGCAGTTGGAATAAGATAGAGTCCTTCAGCTTCAATATGATACATCTGACCCTCCTTATCAGGTAATTGACCTGTACCATAACCACTGGCCTCGTTGACCACTATAGGGGGTTGAATTTCCGAATATCCGGCTTTTACTGCTTCATCCAAGAAAAAATTAACTAATGCTCTTTGGAGTCTAGCACCCTTTCCTTTAAAAACAGGGAATCCGGCACCTGTAATCTTGATGCCTAAGTCGAAATCTATGATATCATGATCTTTGATCAGTTCCCAATGTGGTTTAGCTGAGTCATTTAATACAGGAGTATCTCCTACTCTTTTGATCTCTACATTATCATCATCACTGTTGCCTGAAGGAACGGAAGGATGAGGAATGTTTGGGATATTATAGAGCTTCTGGATCAGTTCTTCCTGAATGCTATTAAGTTTTTCGCTCAGCTCTTTATTAAGCTGCTTCAACTCTCCTGTTCTAGTTTTTACTTGATCAGCCTCTTCACGTTTGCCTTCTTTCATCAAAGCACCAATCTGCTTGGATATTGTATTAGCTTCTGCCAGGTTGTTATCTAACTCCTGCTGTGTGGTTTTTCTTTCAGCATCTAGAGAAATAACTTCCTCTAAAAGCGATTCTCCGTTTTGAATATTACGTACTTTTAGTCCTTCTATGAACCTATTTTTTTCAGCAATTATCTGATTTACCTGAAGCATGGTCTCTAATTTGGACGCTAAATTATTTAAATCAATGGATAAAAGAGCTCGAAAAGGGTTAGAAATAGTGCATTATCAATAAAATCAATGTCTAAATTTTGAGAGTTGCAATGTTTGGTCTAATATTGTGCAATCCTTAGATGATCGGATGCATTCCAAACAATCATCACTAACTACAAATCATAAACCGAAACCATTTTTATCAATCCGCCTGAAAGAAGGGGATTCCCAATAAACTATTTATGTATAACATCGAAGAACTGAAGCTCAGACTTCTTTCCGAATTGAAAGAAATTGCTGAAAATCTTGGTGTAAAGAACTTCAAAAAGCTGAACAAGCAAGATCTCATCTATGCTATCCTCGATCAGCAAGCGATTACACCAGAAGAAAAACTGCCTAAGAAAGCAGAAAACGAAAAAGAAGAAACTCCTTCAAATGACAAGGATGATTCTCCAAAGCCTCCGGTTAGAAAAAGACCTGAAGAAGGTAAGCCAAAAAGAAGGCCTAAAAGAGAGAATGTCACTGAAAAGCCTGAAAGCCCAAAGACTTCTCAAAAATCAGAGTCTAAACCTGAAGCCAAGAATGACGAGCCAAAAGAGCAGGATTCCAATAAAGGGAATACCAGCAATGATGGTCAGTCTAAAGGAGGTGACAGAAATGACAGAAATGAAAGGAACGACAGAGGTGATAAGAGAGATAATAGAAGAACTAAAAAGCAAGAGTATAACCAAAACATCAAAGACTTTGATGGCCTGATTGAAAATGAAGGTGTGTTAGAAATGATGCAGGACGGTTATGGTTTCCTACGTTCTTCAGACTATAACTACCTAGCAAGTCCTGATGATATTTATGTTTCTCCTTCTCAGATCAAGTTATTTGGTCTTAAGACCGGTGATACGGTAAAAGGACAGATCAGACCACCAAAAGAAGGAGAGAAGTATTTCGCCCTTCTAAGAGTTGAGTCTGTTAATGGTAAGACTACAGAAGAGATCAGAGATAGAGTAGCATTTGAATACCTGACGCCTCTATTCCCTGAAGAGAAGTTAACCTTGAGTACTCGTCCGTCTGAAATGGCTACCAGAATATTAGACATGTTCGCGCCAATTGGTAAAGGACAAAGGGGTATGATCGTTGCTCAGCCTAAGACAGGTAAAACTGTGCTTTTGAAGCAGATCGCGAACGCTATTGCGGAAAATCACCCTGAATGTTATTTGATTATCCTTCTTATTGATGAAAGACCTGAAGAAGTTACTGATATGGCCAGAAGCGTAAAAGCTGAAGTCATTTCTTCAACTTTTGATGAGCAGGCGGATCGTCACGTGAAGGTTTCAAACATTGTTTTGGAGAAAGCTAAAAGAATGACTGAGTGTGGTCACGATGTTGTGATCTTACTTGACTCTATCACAAGATTAGCTAGAGCATATAATACAGTTGTTCCTTCATCAGGTAAGATCCTTTCAGGTGGTGTGGATGCTAACGCTCTTCATAAGCCTAAAAGATTCTTTGGTGCTGCGAGAAATGTAGAGAACGGAGGTTCACTATCTATCATCGCAACAGCCCTGATCGAGACTGGCTCTAAAATGGATGAAGTGATCTTTGAGGAATTCAAAGGTACTGGTAACATGGAACTTCAGTTGGATAGAAAACTATCTAACAAAAGAATTTATCCTGCTATCGATGTTCCAGCTTCGGGTACAAGAAGAGAAGACTTGCTTATGAGTAAGGAAGAACTTCAGAGAGTTTGGATCTTAAGAAAATTCATGGCAGATATGAACTCTGTAGAAGCTATGGAATTCTTGTTAGACAGAATGAAAGGAACCCGAGACAACAATGAGTTCTTGGTTTCGATGAATGGATAATCATTCAATTGATATAAAAAGAAAAGCCTCTCATTTGAGAGGCTTTTTTTATGCTCAATATTTTAATTCTTCTTATCCCTCTTCAGCCACTACTTCCTTTACTTCGTTTGGAAGCATTTGCTTCAGTAAGTTCTCGATTCCACTTTTCAAAGTAACAGTAGAAGCAGGGCAACCACTGCAAGATCCCTGAAGGTTTACAGTAACAACACCTTCATCAAACGAAGTGAATCCGATAGCACCACCATCTTGTTCCACAGCAGGTCTTATGTATTCATCTAAAATACCTTTGATCTTTTTGACAACTTCAGAATCATTCTCGTCAAAAAGTGGATCCTTCTCCAACTCCTCTAGTAACAATGGTTTTTCTTCTTCTAAATAAGGCTTGATCACAGATTTGATCTCCTCTTGAATTTCCTGCCAATCAACTTCTTCCTTCTTGGTAACGGTGATGAAGTTACTCATGTAGAATACTCGATCTACATAAGGTAGTTTGAATAGCTCTTGCGCTAATGGAGATTGGTCAGCTGATTCAACATTAGGATAGTCAAAGCTCACACCATCTTGGAGCAACATAAAATTAACCACAAACTTCATGGAGTTTGGGTTAGGATTGGCTTCCATGTAGATATTAACAGATCTCATATAAATTTCTTTTGCCCTTAAATAACTACAAAGGTAAGAGATAAGTTCTTTAGTCTTGACTTAATTCTCCTTCAGTTTTTGCAACAATTGTAGATACGGAAGCATCACCCGTCACGTTCACTACTGTTCTCAGCATATCAAGAGGTCTGTCTACAGGGAAAAGTATAGCTACCCAAGCCGGATTCAAACCCACTGATTGAAGTACTAATATCATCATGATCAAACCTGCACTAGGCACGGCTGCTGATCCAATGGAAGCTAGAGTGGCTGTCAGTACAATAGTAAGCTGTTGAATAGCTGTAAGGTCAACCATGTGCATCTGGGCGAGGAATACCACAGCAACTGCTTGATAAAGACTTGTTCCATCCATGTTTACTGTTGCTCCTACAGGAAGCACAAAGCTGGCTACCTTTTTAGAAACCCCCATGTTCTCTTCTACACATTCCATGGTAACAGGAAGTGTAGCAGCACTCGAGCTGGTTGAGAAAGCCATTAACTGAGCAGGGCCCATGTTTTTGAAAAACTTTCTATAGCCCATATTAGCGACCAGTTTGATGATCACAGGATAGAAAACGAAGATCAAAAATAAGAGGCCTAAAACGAGTGTTCCAGAATAACTGGCCAGACCTTTAAATACTTCTATTACCTCGCCTGGAGTATCTGCCATTTTAGCAATAATTCCTGCTAACAGGGCAAATACAAAGAAAGGTGCGGCCTTCATAACAATGTCCACCATTTTTAAGAAGACCTCATTCGAGCCATTGATAAATTCAGAAAGCCCTTTGACCTTATCATCTGGAATCATGGCCATTGTGATCCCAAAGAAGATTGCAAAAAATATAACCTGAAGCATCAATTGCTGATTAGAAAGAGACAGCACAATATTTTCAGGCACCATATCAACAATGAATTGAAGTGGACCAGCGCCTTTTGACTGTTCAGCTACTTTCATTTTAGCTTCAAGATCAGCCTTGGTCTGCTCATCCATCTCTATTTCTTCAGCTTGAACATTGCCATATCTTGGATCATTGAGATAATTCTTTCCATCTAAAATCTCAACGCCATCTGTAGCCTCGACCCAACGTTCGTATTGTAGTCTGTTCTTAATTCGCTGTTCTTCATCGATAAATTTTCCGGGTTGAAGAACATTGACTAAAAGTAGTCCAATACCAACAGCGGTAACTGTCGTTATCATATAGAATCCGAGTGTTTTACCTCCCATTCTACCGAGCTGTGACATATCTTTTAAGCTTGAAACCCCACTAATAATAGAGAATAGCACTAAAGGAACGGCTATGTACTTGAGCATTCGGATAAAGATCTGACCAAACGGGTCTATCCAATCTATGGTGAACTGGTTCCAGCCTAAATAACTAGATGTGAATGCCCAGATCACTCCGGCCACAAGGCCCAACATGATCTTAACATGTAAAGGGAGCTTCTTCATAAAATATTAGGATTTTCTAGAGTCGATTTGACTTGCTAATTAGCAAATAATCGGCAATTACCAAAGCTGACATAGCTTCAACGATGGGTACTGCGCGAGGCACAACACATGGATCATGACGGCCTTTTCCGGATACAGTAACATCTTCTCCAGACTCATTAATACTGTCTTGATCTTGCATAATAGTGGCGACAGGTTTGAAAGCGATATTGAAGTAAATGTCTTCTCCATTGCTGATACCTCCTTGAATTCCACCTGAGTGATTGCTTTTGGTTTTTACCTCGCCTTCATCAGAATAAAAAGCATCATTGTGTGTAGAGCCATTCATCTTTACGCCCTCAAAGCCACTACCGAATTCAAAACCTTTAACAGCATTGATGCTCAGCATAGCTTTTCCGATCTCCGCGTGAAGCTTATCAAAAACGGGCTCACCTAGTCCGGCTGGTGTGCCCTTAATTACTCCTGTAATAATTCCGCCAATGGTATCTCTATTCTTTCTAGTTTTATCGATGAGTTCGATCATTCGATCAGCCGTTTCAGGATCAGGACATCTCACCATATTATTCTCGGCTTCTTCAAGCTTGAGTTCCGAATAGTTTTTTTCTAGCCTCAGATCTCCAACTTGAGAGACATATGCCTCACAAGAAATACCATAGTGCTTTAGCAGAAGTTTGGCAACGGCACCTGCCGCTACTCGAGCCACCGTTTCTCTTGCTGAGGACCTTCCTCCTCCACGGTAGTCTCTCACACCATATTTAGCCTGAAATGTATAATCCGCGTGAGAAGGTCTATACTTATCGGCTATATGAGAATAGTCTTTACTTTTCTGGTCTTTGTTTCTGATGATGATGCTGATGGGAGTGCCCGTAGACTTACCTTCAAAGACGCCAGACACTATTTCAAATTCATCGTTTTCTTTCCTTTGTGTGGTTATTTTTGATTGTCCTGGTTTCCTTCGGTCCAATTCTGCTTGAATGAAATCTTCATCGATCTCTAAGCCAGAGGGACATCCATCTATTACGACTCCCAAAGCAAGCCCATGAGACTCACCATAAGTATGAATTTTGAAAAGTTTACCGAATGTACTACCCATTATTTCTTGATGAACATGAAAGCTGCAGCGCCAAGAAGTGCAAAGATTAAAATATTTGCAATAATTTTGGTCGCATTACTCGATTCTAAATTCCTCAATTCGTCCGATGCAAATTCGATATTGTCATAGAATGAGCCAAGATCTGTGGAGCTGATAGAAACGTTTTGCTTGCTTTCACCAGTCACCTGAAGCTTAACCTCTGAACTTAATGTATCGTACTTTCCATTTTCCGGATTAAAGAAAACCCAACTGAAATAATCTTTCAGATCATATGCTCCAGGTTCGTTAGGTATACCAAAGTAGCTGTACTTCTTTGAACCTGTTACCCTGCCTGCACCTCTATTGATATCTTGAGCAACATTAGGTGGGTATATGTCCATATTCTCCAATTCAGGAATTGAAGGATCATTTATTCCTGAAATATTCCCTTCTCCATAAATATTGAATTCATAAGAGAAGCTTTCACCTGTTTCGACAGTTTGGGCACTGATCTTTTCATCGAGCTCAAAGTTTCCTACAGCCACCTGATCTTTTAATGGATGGGGAGGAAGGGCTTTTACTTTAACAGATTTTTCTTTTGTATAGAACGTCTTGAAATCTTCCTCTCTATCTCTTCCAAAGAATGAAGGTGATCTAGCTACTCTATATTTTATCATTTCGAAAGGCACCGATGGAAACACTACAGTTTCTAAGTTGAGCGGGAAGTAAGTAGCCTGATAGATCTTGTAGCGAGTATAGTTTTTGCCATTGAGCGAAACTCTTTCTCCATAGATATTCTCAATGTTGAAGTTTTCTTCCCAACAATTCTCGGGTCTGAGGTCTTTTAGGATAGCACTTAACTGTTTGCCTGCTTCATTAAATTGCAAAGGAGCTCTATTAGCGTCTGCAACATAGAATGCAAATGTGGTCGTAAACCCTTCGCCAACATAAACTTCGTCTTTATCTGTAGTGAGGGCTAAGAAGGCATCTTCTTTGATGTCTTCGAACTCTGGTTCGCTTCTGTCTCCTCTCCCTCCAAATAAGTCGTCAAAAGGATCATATCTTCTTCTGCTGTTTCTCCTTTGTTCCGCAGGGGGGGTAACAGAAATTGATTTCCCTTGTGAACTGATCTTTAGTCCATTTACTTCCATTTCAAACGGGTCAAGCGTGTAATTGCCTTCCTCTAAAGGCATATACCTTTGGGTGATACTTTGTGAGGAGCTTATCTGACCGTTGACAATATTTGTCTTACTAGATGATGAGGTTCCTCTTTTGGCGAATCCTTGAATTTGTGGGAAGTCTGTATAATTTTTGATGCTGCCATTTGTAACGGACACTGTAATAGTAAATAGTTCATTCATCGCTACCTCATCAGCACCTAGTTCCATAGAAATTTCCTGCCCACTTACATGATGGCCTATCATGAGAAAAGCCCCGAGAATCGACAAGAATAGCCTAAGATTTTTCATAAAATTTCGTTATATTCGTTACCTAGTCAGGAAACAGCAGTTCAAATATAAATTCATTTTTGAAAGCATATAACCTGAATTATGTTACCTACGTAAAAGTTGGTAAGACCAATATAGAAAGTAGATTCATAACCCTAAACGTTCTTAACATGTTGGAATATTTCAAAACTATCCTTTCGAAGGTAAGCTTTGACAAACGCCTTTTTGAAAAGGAGTTAAGAAAGGCCATTAAATCGCTCGTATCTAAAGAGCTTGAAGAGTTGAAAAATTGGTGTTACACCAAGTTTGGCCACATTTACGGTCCTATAATTGACCGGCAATTTGTAATGTTAAGTAATTAGATCAATATCACAGCCCACTCATTTTAGTGGGCTTAATTTTTATCCAAGAAATTTATATTCCTTTTAAGGCCTTCCCATTTTGTTCTTTTCACTGCTGATTTTTTAAATACACTGCGAAAAACTTCACTCGTTAATTCTTGCCAATTATTGTTAAATAGCTCTAAAAGTTCTTTGGACGGTTCAAAACGTGGTTCATGATGGGGTTTTGAAAAGCGATTCCATGGACAAACATCTTGGCAAATGTCACATCCAAAAGCCCAATTTTCCATCTGTCCCTTGAAGCCTTTATCAATCTCATCTTTCAATTCAATCGTGAGATAGGAGATGCATTTGTTAGCATCTAATTCGTAGGGAGCAAGTGCATCTGTGGGACAAGCATCTATGCATTTAGTACAACTGCCGCAGTAATCTTTAATAGGGCCATCGGGTTCAAGTTCCAAGTCTATGATCAACTCCGCCAAAAAAAAGAAGCTTCCCGCGCCTTTGTTGATCAGCAAGGTATTCTTACCGGTCCATCCAAGACCAGCTCTTTGTGCCCATTGCCTTTCCATTACAGGTGCAGAATCAACAAAAACACGCCCTTCGACTTGTCCAATTTCTTTTTCAATTGTTTCAATCAGAGCCTTTAGCTTGTCCTTGACCACATGATGATAATCTTCTCTATAGGCATATTTGGCTAATTTTGGAGCATCAGGAAATTGGTCTGATAGATCTTGATGCGGGTAGTAATTGTAAAGAAGCGAAACCACCGATTTTGCTCCGGGAACTAACTTTGTTGGGTCCAATCTTTTGTCAAAGTGATTTGCCATGTAGCTCATTTTGCCATTTAGCCCTCGGTTGAGCCATGATTCCAAACGATCAGCCTCTTCTTCTAAGAATTCCGCTTTCGATATACCGCAAAAGTCAAAGCCTATCTCTTGGGCAAGTAGCTTTATTTTTTGAGCATGTTGAGAAGACAAATGATTCATCAACTGCAATTACCAAAATTCTTGAAGCATAAGAAAGACTAGGCTGTCACTGTCTGTTTCGACTTGATGTGATCTATGATCATCTTAGAATGGATTCTGGTATTTTCAATGAACAATTTGCTGGTTTGCATCCCTGAATTAATTACGCCTGCTACATAAACGCCTTCCATCGGAGTTTCTAAAGTCTCGTTATTGTGAATAGGAATCTTGTGTTCATCATTTGATATAGGAAGCTCGAGAGCTGAAAAAAGTGTGTAATTGGGTTTATAGCCCGTCATTGCTAAAACGAAATCATTTTCGAGTGTAACTTCACCTTCAGGAGTCTTCAAGATCACTTCATCCTTTTTGATCTCTTTTACATTAGAGTTGAAATAAGCCTTGATGCTGCCTTCTTTAATACGATTCTCAATGTTAGGTCGAATCCAATATTTTACTTTAGGGTAAATTTCAGACTCTCTAATGGCCATTGTCACTTCTGCCCCTTTGTAATAAGTTTCTAAAGCCACATCGCAAGCCGAGTTTGCTGCTCCTATAACGAGGACCTTCTGGTCTACATAAGGATGCGGATCATCATAAAAGTGCTTCACTTTTTTGAGGTCTTCGCCAGGTACGTTGAGCATTCTTGGGGTATCGTAAAAGCCTGTAGCAACGACAACCTGAGCTCCTTTGAATTTCCCTTTTGAAGTATTGACCGCATAGTGATCTTCAGTCTTTTTCATGGATTCCACCTCGGTATAAAGACGTATATCCAGGTCCCAGCTTTCCTGCACTCTTCGAAAATATTCTAATGCCTCTCTCCTAGTTGGCTTATCGCTATGTGCAATGAAAGGAACCCCTCCGATCTCTAGTAGATTTGAGGTTGAAAAGAATGTCATGTTGGTAGGGAAATTATAGATAGAATTGACCAAAACTCCTTTTTCCAAAATGACATAGGAGAGGCCAGCCTTTTTTGCCTCAATTGCACATGTCATTCCTATAGGGCCACCACCAATGATTACTAAATCGAACATTTTGTTTCGTTTTATTCTATTAAATAAATCATTCCAATGCCTAAAAGTTCGGGGTTGTCAGCTTTTATTCTGATAACGATTGCTTTTTTGATTGAAGAGTAGTACAAAAGCAGCAGCGATTATCACAACGTTCTTGACAATATACTGCCCTTCTATAGTAAGCTGAAAAGGAAAATTGTTGAATGTGATTTCCCTCAATATGAACAAAGGCATAATGGTGCAAGCCATATGGAAAAGTAATAGCCAAAAACTTAGTTGGAGTTTAGAAGAGAACACCAAGAGTAAGCCGATGGATACTTCCATTATGGCTAGAGCCGGAATGATCCATGCGTCTGGGATAAGGTTGAAAGTTAAGGTATTAACTGTCTGAAAGGCCAGGCCTTCTGCGGGACTCACACCTGGAAAGAACTTTAAAGCTCCGAACCAAATGAATAAAATCCCTATACTGATGCGTAGTAAACAATATTGATACTTCTCTAAAAAATGTGCTACCGCTCTTGCCATTTCAACCAAATTAGCTTGAAAGATAAGCGACTGATTTGGAGTGAATACTGATTTATATCAGCTAAGAGAAGAAAGCGCCAGAGAGATGACACTTTTTAGTTCTTCTGGGTTCGCTTCGCTTTTAGACAAGACCCTTAAGCCTACCACGTTTGTATATAGAAAAGAAGCAATTACCTCTGGAGTCTGATCATTTTTAATGGCACCTTCCATTTGAGCTTCTTTGATCAGTTCCGAAAGTACTTTGGTCAAGGTGTTCTTATTCTCTTTAAATAATTGGTTTACTTGTTGATCTGAATTGCACATTTCAGATGCGGCATTCACTAGGAAGCATCCTTTCTTCTCTTGATCATAGATGGCTTCATCTAAGGCTTTGATCAGGAAGTCATTTAAAATTTCTACGGCAGGCTTTTCAGATCGTATTTTTTCTAAAAGCCATGAAGAAGAGTTTTGACGATATCGTTTTAAGGCAGATAAATACAACTGATGTTTATCTCCCCAAGTATCATAAAGACTAGCTCTATTGATACCCAGCTCATCTACTAGATCTTGAATGGAAGTGGCATTAAAACCCTGTCTCCAAAAAACCTGGATGGCTTTATCTAATACTTCAGACTCGTCAAAACTCTTAGTTCTAGGCATAACGATCTATTATTTTAACTGATCGTTCCAAAATTAATAAAAATTTAGATGGTTGCTATTCCTCCATCTACAAGTATTTCTTCACCAGCTACATATGATGAATCATCTGATGCTAAGAAGAGTGCAGCTCTAGCTACTTCTTCGGAAGTTCCAAACCTTTTTAAAGGAACCATATTGGCGAAGTTTTCCGCCATACCCTTTAGTTGCTCCTCTGTCATTCCCATTTTACTATAAAGTGGTGTTTCAATAGGTCCTGGGCTCACCACATTGACTCTTATATTTCTTGGTGCCAATTCTGCGGAAAGAGTTCTTGCAAAACTTCTTACCGCACCTTTGGTAGCAGAGTAGACAGAGCTATTTTCGAATCCTTTATGAATGACTGCTGAATCATTTAATACAATTAATCCACCATCGGTGAGTATAGGTAAGAACTTTTGAATTGTGAAGAATAGGCCCTTTACATTTGTGTTGAAGTGGGTATCAAAGAAAGTCTCATTGCTTTGATCGATAGGTGCGAACCAGGCAATTCCAGCATTAGCAAAAAGTATATCTACCTTCCCATAGTCAGCTTTCACTTCCTCAACTAGCTGATCTATTTCGGTGAGTTTAGAGGTATCAGATTGAATAGCCTTAATTCTATTTCCACCAATGGAAGCAACTGCCTCATCAAGGCTTTCCTTTGTTCTACGAGTGATAACTACCTGTGCACCTTCTTCAATGAATAATTGAGCAGTTGCTTTGCCTATGCCTGTACTACCTCCGGTAATAACGGCTACTTTGTTCTTTAACTTCGTCATGTTTTTATAATAGAATGAATGTTCCAAAATAGGAAATACTATAACAGAACGAACGTTCTGAAAAAGAGTTCCAAAGACAGAATTATTTTATTAAGTCGATTTCTTCTTTTTGCCAGAGTATTGCTTTCTGGTTTGTTGGAAGTGTGTGAAAACAGTGTTTATGAAGGTTAGAATTAAGCCTACACCAATACCGATATATATAATAGTAAAAACCTTGCCTAAATCAGTCTGAGGTGAAAAGTCTCCGTATCCAATTGTGGTTAATGTGATGGCAGAGAAATAAAGGGAATCTAGATAAGTCCAGCCTTCGATCAGATGATAACAAAGTGCTCCCCCAAAAAGAATGAGAATAGATGCCCCCAAGAGACTTCTATAATTCTTGTCTTTCAAAAACTGTATGAAAGTGTGAAAGAGAAATTTCATCTCTAGTTAGAATTTAATTTCAACAGTTTTGATCTCTTCACCTCTTTTATAAACTACCGTGGTTTCCTGTCCTTCTTTAAAAGCACTTAATGCTCTCATGTAACCCATCATGTCAACAATAGTAGAGTCTCCGAGTCTTGTAACTACATCGCCCTTTTCTAAGCCGGCTGTCGCTGCTGGTTTACCTTCAGTCACGCCATCAATTCTCATACCATCACCATCGAACAAATAATCCGGAACTACACCCAGAGAAACTGTGAATCTTGGAGAGTTGCCAGAACTATCTTGAGTTTTAGTGAAGGCAAGTTTCTCCTCTTCATCTAGGTTGTCCAACAATCTAGAGATGTACCTGATGATCTTGACCATGCCTGAATAATTGATCTTGTCGGCATCGTCAGAAGGCCTGTGGTAATCTTCATGTTGACCAGTGAAGAAATGAAGTACTGGAATATCTTGAAGGTAAAAAGAGGTGTGATCTGAAGGGCCAACACCGGATTCAGAAGTGACTAATTTAAGAGAATCAGTATTGACTTTATCTATCACCTCGTTCCAAATAGGGCTCGTTCCTATTCCATTAATGGCTAGAGTTTCTTCTTCATTTAATCTTCCCACCATATCCATATTGATCATAAAATTGATACTATCTATATCAACTGTCGAATTCTTAGAGTAATAATTCGATCCCCATAGTCCATTTTCTTCTCCAGAAAAAGCCACAAATAGAAAGTTATAATCTGATTGTCTTTCTTTCAAGATCCTAGCCAGTTGTATTAACGCTGCGGTTCCGCTGGCATTATCATCTGCTCCATTGTGTACTGCTCGGTCGCCTCTATATAGAGAACCTTCATTCCCATAACCCAAATGATCATAATGTGCACCAAGAGCGATGGTGTATTCAGCTCCGTTGTTAATGAATCCAACTACATTCCGACCTGTGATGCCTTCGCCATCTGTGCCAATCACTGCTTGCTCATGTGGGTTGGTAGGTTTATTTACTTTGAAAGTCTGAAAAAATCTATCAGTACCCCTCGGTTCTAAGCCTATTTCTCGAAATTGATCAGCGATATATTTTGCTGCCAGTACCTCGCCATCTGTTCCAATGGCACGACCCTCCAGATCATTACTGGCCAAATATTCTATGTCAGTCTTTAATCCAATGATCAATTCCTTGTCTGTGGTAAAATCCGTGCATGAATAGAAAAATACTAGTGCAAATATTAGGATGTAGTGCTTCTTCATTATATCAATATTTAGGACAAAGATAATAATCATTATCTTCGCGGCATTATCGCAAAGTAACCATTCATGAAGCATTATCTACTTCTATTCTTATCTGTTCTCATAATTTCTTGTGGACAGAATCAATCTCAACAAGCTACGACTGAAGCTCGATCTGCAATGGACTCATTATTACTCCATCCTGAAGAGATGAAGTATTTGAAAAACATCAAGCAATTGACCTTTGGAGGTAACAATGCCGAGGCTTACTGGAGCTTTGATGATCAATATTTGGTCTTTCAATCTGATTATGCCGGTTGGGGTGTAGAATGTGATCAGATCTTTGTTACTGATTGGAAAAATGACGATTTGAAAAACAATACCCCAGAGATGTTAAGCACAGGATTGGGCAGAACAACTTGTTCTTATTTTTTGCCTGATAACAAGACCATCGTTTATGGCTCTACTCACTTGGGTGGTGAAAATTGTCCAGAGCCTCCCGCTCCACGGGAAGATGGTAAATACGTTTGGCCGATTTATCCAAGCTTCGACATTTTCACAGCAGACATGGATGGAAATATCATCGATCAGTTGACAGACAATCCAGGATACGATGCAGAAGCAACCGTTTCACCCAAGGGAGATAAAATTGTTTTCACTTCTATGAGAACAGGTGATCTTGAATTATTCACCATGAATATTGATGGAACGGATGTTAAGCAGATCACCAACGAACTGGGTTATGATGGTGGGGCTTTCTTCTCACCTGATGGTTCCAAACTGATCTTCAGATCCTCTAGACCCAAAACAGAGGAGGAAATCAAAGAATATCAAGAGCTATTAGCCGAAGGATTGGTGATGCCAACAGATATGGAACTTTACATCTGCAATGCTGACGGTAGCGATCTTACAAAGCTCTCTGACCTTGGACAAGCCAACTGGGCTCCCTTCTTCCATCCTTCAGGGGAGAAGATCATATTCGCAAGTAATCATACGGCAACAAGAGGTTTTCCATTTAACTTATACATGATCAATATTGACGGTTCAGGTCTAACCAGAATTACTAGAGATGAAACTTTCGATGCTTTTCCGGTTTTCTCTAATGATGGTAAATACCTCGTATTTTCGTCTAACAGGAATAATGGAGGTACAAGAGATACCAATCTATTCGTTGCCGAATGGATCGGTGGTTGAAACTAATTCGATCTAAATGAAGCCAAAGGCGATCAAGATATTTTTTCTCACGTCCATCCTAATTCAGATGTTTGTGATCACCTCATTGGCAACAGGCTCGCCCATACTCACAATGCCAGTGATTCAAGATGGTGGATTGCCATGGGGAAACTTGATGACTGCTGTTCTCTTCATTCTTTTTCCATTGAATTTCTTATTGATTCGAAGCTCTCGAAAAATTCACCAGATACCGAGGTTGGTTTTTAGGGTCTGTGTATTGTTAAGTTTGGCGATGGGGTTACTCTGGATTCCCTTTTCATTTTTATTAACGGGTAATTGGTCAGCTAGCTTCAGTGGTCAGGATTCTTCATCCCAGATCTGGTGGGCCTACACTTATGCCACTCCACTTCTTCCATTTGCAGGATATTTTCTGATGCGCTTTTTGCTCATATTCTTTAAACCGCAATCGAATGCGGCAAAAAATTAAGCCCGTTTCAACAATTAATTCGAAATTTCCATTTCCTTTGTTCTTTCAAATGCCGAATGCAGTCGAAAATATGATCCATTCAAATACTTCTCAGATGACTAGAGGAGTTAGGGCTGTTATCTCAAGGCGTAATAGGCGTTAGCCTCCTATTTCTTCTATATTCACCTACGCGGTGAATGCTTTTACCCAAATATCATTTTAAATTTATTTATCCATCCTAGGATTTACTTTTCGAAACACAAGCGGATTTTGTGTTTCCAGAAACCAAAGGCTTTTTTCAAATGGAAACTGAATTTGTAATACAACCGGCCAAAGAAGTCGATGTACATTACGCACAAACAATTGTCGATGAAATAGCGGCCTCCGCTGAGAAAAGAGGAACCGGCATCGCTAAGCGTACCCCTGAATATATAATCAGAAAGATAGAAGAAGGGAAAGCTGTAATTGCCTATACCAAGAACGGTACTTGGGCTGGTTTCTGTTATATAGAAGTATGGAGTCATGGTCAATTTGTAGCGAACTCGGGACTAATCGTTAATCCGGAGTTTAGAGGCCATGGATTAGCAAAAAAGATCAAAGCAGAAGTGTTCAAGCTCTCTAAAAAGAAATATCCAGAAGCCAAGATCTTTGGATTGACCACTGGTGCAGCGGTTCTAAAGATCAACTCAGAACTTGGTTATAAACCTGTGATCTATGAAGAGCTTACAAAGGATGATGATTTTTGGGCTGGTTGTAAGACTTGTGTGAATTATGACATTTTGATGGCTAAGAATAGGCAGAACTGCATTTGTACGGCCATGCTTTATAACCCTGCTTGGGAGCAGAATGTCAAACCCAAAAGACAGAATTGGACAGAAAGAGAATTGGACAAAGACCTCAAACTCTTTGAGCGCTGGATCAAATTCAAAAAGAACATAATGCTCAAGATCGATGAACGTAAAAAAAACAAGTAGGATGGAAACAGGTAAAGTGGTGCTCGCCTTTAGCGGAGGCTTAGATACATCATATTGTGTAAAATATCTTTCAGAAGATAAGGGATTGGAGGTTCACTCCGTGGTGGTCAATACTGGAGGGTTTGATCGGGATGAGCTCAACGAAATAGAAACGAGAGCCTATGATCTTGGTGTCAGTTCCCATAAGACCATTGAGGAAACAAGTAATTACTATCAAAAAGTAGTTCGATTTCTGATCTATGGGAA
>CBFIDS010000076.1:0-31670 GCA_965661435.1 Roseivirga sp. | reverse complement strand
ATCCGAAGGAAGCTTAGTAGTCTGAGCCTGAAGAAAAGGCCCCTCTCCCCACCAATAGCTCGGTGATAAAATACCTGCTTTGCTGAAAGTGTCAGGATATTGAAAAATGGCATAATGAGAAATAAGCCCACCCAAAGAGCTCCCCATAATAGCTGTATTTCTTCTATCCGTTAAGGTCCTGTAGTTTGAATCTATATAGGGCTTTATTGTATTCACTATGAATTCCATGTATTCCTTACCCTCTTCCTTACCATACTTTTCGTGATCCCAGGCCGTTAATTCATGAATTCTATCTGCCTGGCCATTATCTACTCCAACGACTATCAACTCAAATCCATCATCATAATACATTTGATCAAGAATCTCGTCTACTCCCCATTCACCAACATAGGAAGTCGCATCATCAAATAAGTTCTGGCCATCGTGCATGTAGAGCACAGGGTAGTTCTTACTCGTCTCGTTATAATTGGGAGGAAGATAAATTCGGATTTGTCGTTCCCTGTTCAATCCTGAAATCCTAAAAGGCTTTTCAATGACCTGAACATTTGGAGATGCAGTTGATGCCTTTTCTTGAGCTGATAAATTTAGACCAGCAACAGTTAGAATAACAATTAAGATTAGAATCTTTCCCATCGCTGTGCTTCCTGCTTTTTTTTCATCTCACCAGAATCTATTGCTTCCTGAAGCCTTTCATTGCGCTCAGTTACTTTCGAAGTCAAATGCCAATATCCACAAATGTCACATTCATAGACATTTTGTGGCCCTTCATGTGGTTTGAAGCCTTTATAAATATGTTGATCGATCAAGGCCGTTTCAGCCAGATCTTGAGACATGTATTGATATTTCCCTGTTGAACACTTCATTTGCTACGCCATTATAAGAGTGATGATCATACTAATAAAAACAATAACAATAAACGTTAAGCATCCCACCCAAAACTGATTTTTTGGCTTTGGACCAAAAGTTTCATTCGACCGCGGAACATAGTTGGGGTTAGATTCTTTGAATTGAGCCACACTTTCAAAATGCCGTTCAAGACTATCTTCTTGAAATGGATCATACAATACGATATCATCACTTTTTTTCCATTCCTCCACCACCTTCCTATTATCACTTACATAATCGAATTTTCTCTTGAAAAACGTCAAAGGCAAATATTTATAACCAATTCGGTTTTTCATGCTCTTACCCTGCTTTACATAGATCCATTTTGCACCCTGAGCAGTATACCAAACTAGAGAGAGGTCATCATCAAATTGTATTTCGCCATACCTCCCCCACTTACCAGGTGTTTCGACAGTGTTTTTCTCCACAATCTTCAAGTTCTTCACTTTCAACAAATCCCTGATAAGATCATCTTCTTTTATCCTGAGGGCAGTAAAAAAATAGCCAGGTTTGTATTGACCTATAAGACAATAAGTATGTTTATTGTCTTTGCTCATTTTTATGACTAACAAATGCTCGAAGTAAATGGGTTTGTCTTTGTCAAAGACTAAAAACTCATCGGTGAGTAAGATCCTGTTTTCTTCTGATTTGTAGATTGTAGCATCCATGAATTATAAGTTGAAGAATAGATCATAGCAGCAATAAAGAATATGGCCAATACAATGATTGCAACAACCCAATTCGGTGTTGGTTTTTCAATGGTAACCTTTTTCATATCTGCTTTTGAAGGAAGTTCGTCTACTTCATACATCTTTGTGGCCTTTATTGATTCTGTGAGGGGAAAGCCACCATATACATTGTGTTTTACCCTATTGAAGCCAAATATCCAATTGTAGTAATAAACATTTTGGGACTATCTGGGTAAAAGACTCAATACCTCCCCATTGTCAAATTTCCAATTCAGGTAAGTTCCATCCATGAATACTTTTTCTTTCTCTGGATTGTCAGTTGTCCTTTCACATTCGATCTTTTCAAAATGTGCGCCTCTTGCCTTTAAAATCTCGCCTAATTCTTCTCCTTCCTGAAATACTTTAAGAAATTTTTCGCCAATTTCAACCGAAAGAACCAATCTATCCGGAAAAACCAATTGCCTTACTTGTACTTTATGATAAGTAAAACGTTTCTTTTCCCCTTGAATCCTGATCTTTCCTGGTCCAATATTCAGGTCATTGAAGATGTAGTAGGCTTTCATTCATTTTAATTTGACTTTTTAAACTAGCAATTCTTATTTGGCTTTGGAATTAATTCACAAAACAATATCTACACACATGAAATACGAATTTAGTGAACAGGCCAAGATCACGGCTGAATTCATCAATACCACTGACAGAAATGTATTCTTAACCGGTAAAGCTGGAACAGGTAAGACCACATTTTTAAAATACATTATCGAGAATACCCATAAGAAAACGATAGTAGCTGCTCCAACAGGCATAGCTGCTATAAATGCTGGAGGAGTAACACTCCATTCTCTACTCCAATTACCCTTTGGTGCATTTATACCTCAGAGAATCACTCCTCCACAAGTTAATGGGCAATTCACCACCCTATTCAATCTCTTCTCAAATCTCAGGTTCAATAAGTCGAAAAGACAGCTTATTCAGGAAATGGAATTACTGATCATAGATGAGGTCAGTATGCTTAGGGCAGATCTTCTTGACTGCATAGATCATATGCTTAGGTATCTGCGGAAGAAGAAAGACCAACCGTTTGGAGGAGCCCAATTGCTTTTCATAGGCGACCTTTTACAACTCCCTCCTGTAGTTAAAGAAGATGAATGGAACATCCTTAAGGAATACTATCAGTCGTCCTACTTTTTTGAAGCTCAAGCTCTGACCAGCCAATCTCTGATTCACATAGAATTAGAAAAGATCTACAGGCAAAGCGATGATCAATTCATATCTATTCTTAATCGCTTTCGGGAAAACCAACAAACAGAAGAGGACATTAACTTCCTCAACAATTACTATCGAAACGAGATAGATACTCAGGAGCTTGAAGGCTATATTCATCTTACTACTCACAATAGAAAGGCAGACAAGATCAATAGTGAAAGGCTACAAGACTTAACCAATAAGTCTTTTTCCTTTAATGCAGAAATCACGGGTGACTTTCCAGAAAATGCTTACCCAATTCCTGAAAAATTAGCGCTTAAAAAAGGGGCGCAGGTCATGTTCATTAAGAATGACCCTACGGGTGAAGGTCAATTCTTTAATGGAAAGATCGGCAAAGTCTCTGACCTATCTAATGATGGAATAAAGGTTCAGTTTGAAAGTGGTGAGGAAGTCAATGTGCCGCTTTACACATGGGAAAACAAACGCTTCACTTTGAATAAAAACACTCAAGAAATCGATGAAAGGATATTGGGGAGTTTTGTTCACTATCCGTTAAAAATGGCCTGGTCAGTTACCGTTCACAAGAGCCAAGGCCTTACTTTTGAAAAGGCAATCTTAGATCTGTCTGGTGCTTTTACTCAAGGACAAGTTTATGTAGCTCTTTCGAGGCTGACTTCACTTAAAGGTCTTGTTTTATCTTCCAAGATTCCACTAGACAGTTTTGGGATTTCTAGCTCTATGCAAGAATTTTCGGCAAATAAGCCTTCGCTGGAAGAGCTGTCTGGTAGATTATCACAAGACAGAAAAAACTATTTATTTCAGTTAATCAGTCAACACTTCAACTTTGATGAGCTTTCAAGACAGGTTCGATCTCATTTATTGAGTTTCGACAAACAAGAGAACAGATCATTAAAACAGCAGTTTCAAGGGTGGACAAAATCTCTTTCAGAAACCATTGAACCCTTGGTTAAGATTGGTAAGGGGTTCCAAAGCCAGAGTTATAAAATCATACATGAAGAAAATGACCTTAAGCTTCTTTCCGAAAGAATAAAAAAAGCTAAGGACTACTTCTCCCCAGTCTTAAAAAAGACTCATGAAGGTATTAGCGATCATGATAAAAACTTAAAGGAAAAGGCAAGACTAAAGACCTACAGAAAAGAACTGAAGGATCTTAAGGAAAGCATCTTCAGCAAACACATGAATTTGATTCGAGCGTCACTATTTATACAATTCATGGCAGATGGAAAGACAGTGACCAAAAGTGACATGGAAGATGTTTTAAAAGAAATGATAATTCCTAAAACCAAGGGTGTCAAAGACAAGACTCCAACTCATGAGATAAGCTATGCACTATATAAGGAAGGGAGAAATGTAGAAGAAATAGCACAGGAAAGAGGCTTGGTAACATCAACGATAGAAGGTCATTTATGTAATTACATTGAAACTGGAGAGGTTAAAGCAACAGACCTAGCTGAGGAACAAAAGCTAAAAAACATTCTTACTCTGATTACTCCAGACACCACAGGCTTAAATGAGATCAAAAGCCAACTAGGTAATGATTACACATATGGTGAAATCAAAATTGCTCTGGCAGAATGGAAAAGAGTGAATTCAAACGTTTAGACTAGAGTCTAGTTTATAATGTACATAGGCTTAGCTAGGAACAAAAAAGGCTTTACCTTTGTAATCCTTTTGCAAACGGCAAATTGAAATTTATGGGGCCGACTGGAATTGACAGTAGGTGTAATGCGAGTGTAAGCATGCAGGGAGTTGTTAGTATTTCCCTTAAATAAAACTTTCATCTTTATAATTGGCGAAAGACAATACGCCCTTGCTGCCTAATTAGTATTAGTTAGCAATGTGTCTCTCTCACCCTCTGTTCTGCCGGGTGGGAAATCGAGGCATCACATGCAGAACTAGCGTAAATGGTTGTCGTGACATTTGCGTAAAACTAATTGCGAATAAGGTTTGGTTTAGGGTGGCTGCTGTCCTTAACAAGCTCGAAAATTAATCAGCAAATAAGCATGTAGAAGGCACTTAGTGTTCCTTATCTGGACGAGGGTTCGAATCCCTCCGGCTCCACAAAATAGTCACCCTCCGGTGGCTTTTTTTGTTTCGCCTCAGGCTGGCTACTTACTAAATTAAGCCAGTGGCTCCATTGTTAACGAACGATTCTATGCGAACTCAAAAGCCAAAAAAGTCAACTAATTGACGACCTTATTTGGTAGCAAAACATAAAGTAGCCAGCTACTCTATAGAATTTAGTAAGCTAAGCATATTGATTTTTTGTCAAAATTGAACTGAGAACCTCGAACATATAACTCAAGATTTATATCTTGCGACAATGGAAAAATTCGTTGTCTCGGCACGGAAGTACAGACCTGTTGGTTTTGAGGAAGTTGTAGGTCAGGAACACATCACAACTACTCTTCAAAATGCAATAGACAACGAGCAGTTAGCTCAAGCATTACTTTTTTGTGGTCCTCGAGGTGTAGGTAAAACAACTTGCGCAAGAATTGTGGCCAGGCTCATCAACGAACAGACTACAGACAATCCATTACTTGGAAACGATTCTTTTAACATCTATGAGTTAGATGCCGCATCAAATAATTCGGTTGATGACATAAGAAACTTGATCGATCAGGTCAGGTATCCTCCACAACAAGGAAAGTACAAGGTGTATATCATAGATGAGGTTCACATGCTTTCGAACCAAGCCTTCAATGCATTTTTGAAGACCCTAGAGGAGCCGCCTTCCTATGCAATTTTCATCTTAGCCACTACGGAAAAGCATAAGGTGATCCCTACGATACTTTCTCGTTGTCAGATATTCGATTTCAATAGAATAGAAGTTTCAGACATCTCCATTCAACTGAAAAAGATCGCTGAAAAAGAGAAAATAGAAGTTGAGGAAGAAGCGCTCAACCTTATTGCACAAAAGGCAGATGGAGCCATGAGAGATGCCCTCTCATTGTTCGACCTGATCGTTACTTTCTCACATGGAGAAAAGGTTACCTATCAAGCAACTATAGATAATCTACACATTCTGGATTATGATTATTACTTCAGAATAACGGAAGCACTTTTAGAGCAAAACACCTCACAAAGCCTCCTGATCTTCGATGAAATATTGAGCAAGGGGTTTGATGGACATAACTTCATTGTCGGCCTAAGTAGTCACTTCAGAGATCTAATGGTCTGTAAGGACCAAACTACCATTCAACTTTTAGAGGTCTCAGATACTATTAAAGCTAAATATCAGACTCAGTCTGAAATAGTTCCAATGTCATTTTTATTGACGGCATTGAATATTGCTAATCAGTGCGACATTCAATACAAAAGCAGTAAGAATCAACGCCTGCATGTCGAGCTTGCACTTCTGAAAATGGCACACTTAACTACCGCAATTCAATTAGCTGATGTAAATGTGATCTCTGAAGATTCAAAAAAAAAAGTCTAGCCCAGACTGAAGAATCTAACAATTCAGAATCTAAACCTATAGCTTCAGTCCCTGATAAAGAAGAAGGCACTCTTGATAAGACAGTAATTTCTAAAGAACCTGAAAAGGAGACTCCCATCCCTAACCCACCAGAGGCAGAGACCACGGTCAGTAAACCCGAAGAAACTGTAGAAAACATATCGGAATCCATTGCACCTTCACGTCCGAAACTCAAAAAGCCAGGGAGCTCAAAAACCCTTAAAATCCCTACCGATCTCAACGCTTTAAAGAAGGAGGTAAACAAGCCGCAAGAAGTTGAAGAAGAATCGGAAGAGGTTATTGATCCATCAACATTAAGGAGTAAGGACTTTCAAGAAGAAGATCTTGCGAATGCATGGAAAGAATTTACTCAAGAATTTGAGAAGTCAGGAAAACATCAGGAAGCGCTGATCCTTAGAGAACCATTTAAAAGAGATGGAAACAAACTTATAGTGAACATTCCTAACGAAGCCTTGGAAAACACTTTTGAGAAATTCAAAGGAGGGCTTTTGACTCACTTAAGAGATAAACTCAAGAATGATCACATCACTATTTCATCAGTAGTTGTTGAGGTCAAAAAAGAAAAGATGAGGTATACGGATAGAGAGAAGTTTGATTACCTGAAAGAGAAATACCCTGCATTAAGAGATCTCCAAGATAGGTTTGGATTAGACCCAGAGTTCTAGCTAAAACCTTAATATAAAGCCAACGGTAATCACATTTTTGAGTTGAATGTCTCTGCCTCGAGTTCCATCAGACCTTGTGACTTTTACATCATCATCATAGATCAACTGTGTACGAATTCGAGACTGAATAAAATCATTCACCTTTAAATCAAGGCCGCCTTCAATATTCACTACCGTATTGGGGAATTTCTCATAATTGGAGAAGAAGTTATAAGTTGTGTTAAGCTCGACATTCTTCATCAAAGTAACTTTGTAACTTCCTGTTACCGAAATTCCTGCCTCAGATCTAATGCTTTCACCTGCCTGAACTCCAAATGACCCAACGGTTGAAAGTGAATCATTAAGTACAAAGGTAAATCGACCAGTAAAGGGTGCTACCGTGGCATTGACATTTGACGTAGGCCTATAGGTTAAACCAAGAGAAGCCTGAAGATAGCCAGGTGCCATAAAATCTGAGATCAACACCCTCCTATTGTCTGCCTTTTCAATTTTAAATCCTTCATCTAGCTGTGTTCTAAAGTTCAGTGCGGCTGTCATAAGGATCACTTCGCTAAACTTCTGACTGTATTTAGAAGAAAGTAGAACTGCGTCATCAGTTTTTTCAAACCGGTTAGAATTATCTCCATTCCTAATAACACCATAGCCTACTCTGGCTTTATTCTCCCAGACTACTTCTTCACGTTCATAGTCACTAAAGCCTTCTAAAACACCTCCAATTGCAATTGAAGATTCACCTCCAGCAGCCCAATTCGTAAGACCAACTTGTTGGATGTTAAGGCTGAATGAACTCCCACTAGTCCAATACTGAACAGTATCTTCCGCAACCACATTAGTCGTATCGATTGATTGAGCATTGCTATACTGACAAATCACAACCAGTAGTAAAAAAAAGATAGGCTTAAACGTCATTCTTGATAATCTGCTGCAAATGTAAGAGACTAATCTCAGGCTTGAAAAATAGAATAGACTTTTTGGAGAATCTCTTATTCTTGGGGACCAACTTTCTTAATCATCAGTCTTTCTCCAAGACTCAGGTTATTATCCTCCTTATTATTCCATTTACGGAGGTCACTCACTTTGACGTCATATTTCCTTGAAATTGCCCACATGGTCTCTCCTTTTTGTACTTCATGAAAAATAGTCCGAAGTACTGGCTCTGATGGCTCGAATCGACTTTTACTTACCATTAATCTCAGTTCTTGACCTATTTGAAGCCCATTGGATAATTTGAGGTCGTTCCATGAAATGATTTCGTCTATTTCGACTCCATACTCCCTAGAAACCGCAAAGAAGGTTTCCTGATATTCTACTCGATGAACTATTATGGTATCAGATTCTGA
The DNA here is from genome assembly GCA_965661435.1 of Roseivirga sp. Taxonomy (GTDB): domain Bacteria; phylum Bacteroidota; class Bacteroidia; order Cytophagales; family Cyclobacteriaceae; genus Roseivirga. The sequence continues at coordinate 23,386 of CBFIDS010000076.1, read as the reverse complement.
AGGTTCTAACTTTCTTATCTGTATAGGCTCTATAAATACTTCATTATTTTCTTCTAAGGGCATTTCAGTTATTTTCGGTCTAGCAACCCTCTCTCTAACAGTCCTCTCCGGGTTTACTTCTTGTTGTTTTATGGAATATTGTTTTGCCTCTGGCTGATCTACCTCGCTAAATTCTACCGGTAAATATTTTGGGCGAATAAACCTTAACCATAGCACCCTTCCCACCTTTAGAGATTCTGATTCCCTCATCCTATTTTTATGGAGAAGCTTTTTTAATTTGATTCCATAATTCTGAGAAATAGCCCAAAGAGTTTCACCAGGCTGAACAATATGGTAATGCACTTTACCTCGGTTTTTCTTATTCTTGAGATAATAGAGCTGATTTGCTCTTACCTTACCTTGATCACCGATATCATTAAATTTTTTGATTCTATTGGCATTTACACCTGTTCTTTGGGATAGAGTTGACAGGCTTTCATTAGACTTCGCTCGGATCGCTGGAATACCATTCAATTCTATTTGATCTGGTTCATAAGCATTTCTAATATTCCCTGTTAGCTTAGGAAATACTCCAACATTTCCTTCAATTGGCTTGAAACTAAGCCGTTTGGTTTGAGCTTTTCTGCTTGCTTTGACAGTGGAGGTTTGAGAATTCTCAGATCTAACCTCCTCATTTTTGGGAGTTTCATTCCTTGACTCTACTATGGGTTGATGATTCTTTTTCTGATCAGTGTAAAAAACCAGATATGACTTATCGTCTGGGATTTGCGACTGGTTCAACCATTTATTGTGTTCTCTCAAATGATCGAAAGAAACACCAGTGGCTCTACTCACTTGTTTCAAAGTCTTCCCTTTTCCCTCAAAGTCGTGAAGGCTCATATCTGATCTATATTTCCCATCTCCTACATAATCCTGAAAAGCTAAATAATGAGCAATAAATTTCTTGATATACCAGTGTGTTTTTTTATTTATGACCATGGTCTTAGCCCCATATAACTTATCATCTACAGATCTTTGTGTACCGGTAAGACCTTGCAAATAAGATTGGAGCGAAAGCACCCAATTATCAAATACAAAATTGCTCCGTTTGAAATACTTTGTTGCACCAACAGTTGCTGCAACTATATGCTTTCTTTCATCCACCACATTATCCACTCTCAATCCTAATTCCTGAGCAGATGCCTTTTTGAATTGCCAAAAGCCAACTGCATTAGATGAGGAAATAGTGTCTGAAACAAATTGACTTTCCTGTATCGGTAGGTATTTAAAGTCTTCTGGGAGACCTTCTTGCTTCAAAACTTCTTCTACATAAGGCATGTAAAGCCTTGCTCGATCAACCAGTCTTTGGAAATGATATTGACTTCTGACTAAAAGGTCTAAAGTCTCTTCTATTTCCTTCTTGGCATCTGATTGAATCTTGAGTTTGACACCAGCAAACTCCATTTGATTGGGGACAGTTATAGGTGCTTGCGCCAACAGACGTGACGAAGCCAGCAGGAGAATGAGTAGTGCGGTGAAAGTGTTTCTCACTGTTTTCTTCTAACAACCATCAGGCCATCCCTGATGGGGAATAATACATTTTCGACTCTTTTATCTTCTTGTATAGAACGATTAAAGTCCAATAAGGCTTGCGTTTCGGGGTCAATTTTATTGTCGGTTTTGACCACTTTCCCACTCCATAGCACATTATCTGCTATGATGTAGCCTCCGATACTCACCTTTTCTAACACTAAATTATAATAATTCAGGTAATTTTTCTTGTCAGCGTCAATGAAAACCAAATCGAAAGGTCCCTGAATATCAGGAATTAAGCTCAAGCCTTCACCTATTCTAAAGTCGATTTGACTAGATAGCCCTGCTTGCTCAAAATAACTTCGGACCATTCCCTCTAGCTCTTCATTTTTGTCTAAAGTCACTAAAGTACCTTCTGATTGAAGACCTTCTGCCAAACATATAGCTGAATAACCGGTATATGTACCTATTTCCAGTATTCTTTTTGGCTTGATCATATGACTCAACATAGACAGAACCCTACCTTGAATATGTCCTGAAAGCATTCTGGGCATCAATACTTTTTGATGCGTCTCCCTCCTTAGATTAATTAATAAATCAGACTCTTCATCTGAATGCTCTTCGACATACTTTTCGATATCTACAGGAATAAAATCCATTAGTTTTTTGGCAAAAAAGTTAAATGACTCAGGCGGTCTTCTGAAAGCATTTCATTGGCAATATCCATAAGCTCTTGACTACTTACATTTCTGATCTTTTGAAATACCTCATCTAAGGAATCAATTTTATCCATGTCTAAAATGCTTTTCCCTAGCATAAGCATCAGACTGGCATTGTTTTCTTCAGCCATTGCCAACTGACCAACAAGTTGCTCCTTCGCTTTATGAAGCTGCATAACACCCAATGGTTTTTCGCGAAGTAGTTTAAACTCCCTTGCAATAATTCTATGACTTCGGTTGACCTGCCCTTTTTCCGTACCAAAGAAAATGGCAAATAGACCTGTATCGGCAAAAGGGTGGTAACTCGCCTCAATATTATAAACAAAACCGTACTTCTCTCTCAAGGCCAAATTAAGCCTAGAATTCATTCCTGGGCCACCCAAAATATTGATCAACATGTAGAACGCGAGTCTTTTATCATCGTTGAGTGGATAACCGGTCGCTCCAATAGCACAATGTGCCTGAGAAATATTTCTCCGAATGATTTCTCTATTGGGTGAATAACTGTCGAAAAGCAGTCTTTTTCTATCCGACTTGGTAGCTGGTATCTGACCAAAGTATTTCTCTGCTAATCGCTGAACCTTTTTAAAAGAAACATTCCCTACACATGAAAAGACTACTCTTTCAGTATCTAAGTTGGATCTTAAAAATTTCTGGAAATCCTCCTTCTGAAAGGATCTAACACTAGTGGGGGTTCCTAAAATATTTTGACCTAAGGGGTGTTCCTTAAAGATCACTCGATCAAATTCATCCTGAATTGCATCTTCCGGACTATCGTGGTAAAGAGACATCTCCTCGAGAATAACACCTCTTTCGTTTTCTATCTGCTTTTCAGGGAAAATTGACTCAAAAGTAATGTCTTGCAAAAGCTCAAAAGCACTTTCCATGTGCTTGTCTAAGGCAGAAGCATAAAAACAAATCTTTTCCTTGGTCGTGTAAGCATTCAACTCTCCTCCAACAGAATCAAGCTTATTAAGTATATGAAAGGCTTTTCTTTTTTTTGTCCCTTTGAAGGCCATGTGCTCCCAGAAATGCGCTATTCCCAGTTGATCTTCAGCCTCATCTCTGCTACCAATATCCAAGATGAAACCGCAATGCACGATCTTGGTGCTTGGAACCTCCTTATGAATTACTCGAATACCGTTAGGTAATGAAATGAGATTATAATCTACCATCGCCTTCCTCCAAATTGGGTGCAAATCTAGGCTTTATTGAACAGAAACTGAATGGATTAAGAGATATTATAATAGCCGGAAGTATTTGAGATTAATTTATCTTTGAGCTCAACATGACAAAGCCCTTTCAAAAGATATTAGTCATTCAAACTGCCTTTATTGGCGATGTTATTTTAGCAACTGGTGTTTTAGAGAAAATACATCAACACTACCCCGAAGCACAACTCGATTTTTTAGTAAGGAAAGGGAATGAAGGGCTTGTAAAAAATCACCCTTATCTTAATCAAACATTGATCTGGGAAAAGAAAGCAGGCAAATACAAGAATCTTATCAAAATTCTAAAAGGAATCAGGAGAAAGAAATATGACCTTGTAGTTAATATCCAACGTTTTTCGAATTCAGGATTTCTTACGGCACTATCAGGCGCAGATCTCAAGATTGGTTTTGATAAGAATCCATTTAGTTGGGCATTCGACAAAAAAATAACGCACGATATCAATAATGGACTTCATGAAATCGAAAGGAATCATCAACTCATTGCTGAACTCACTGATTCATCACCCTCTAAACCTAAGTTGTATCCTTCTAAAGCAGATTATAAAAATGTAGAATCACTCAAAGATTTTTCATATACATGCTTAGCACCGGCATCCGTTTGGTACACTAAACAGTTCCCCAAAGAGAAATGGATTGAGTTCCTTCAGGAAACAAAATTTGAAGGAATGATCTATACACTCGGAGCCCCGACAGATCACTCACTTTGCGAGGATATCATTCAAAAAAGTGGAAAAACAAATACTAAAAATCTATGTGGAAAACTGAATTTGTTAGAATCTGCTGCTTTAATGAAAGATGCTAAAATGAATTATGTCAATGATAGTGCTCCTATGCATTTGGCCAGCGCTATGAATGCCCCAACATCAGCCATTTTCTGTTCCACAATTCCTGATTTTGGATTTGGACCACTTTCCGATGACTCTAATATTATCCAAATAGAAGAACCACTAAGCTGCAGACCTTGTGGTCTACATGGGAAAAAAGCCTGCCCAGAAGGACATTTTAAGTGTGGTCATCAAATTAAGATAAGCTTAATGACTCGCTTAAATTCTTAACTCACACATCTTCCCTTTATTTTCTCCTCGATTCGTGCTTACTTCGTTGCAAACGAAATGATAATATGAGATACGAACATATAGGAAAAGACCTTTTCATTAAGAATCGTGAAAAACTGAAGGCTCAGCTCAAACCAAAATCAGTGGTTTTAGTATGCTCGAATGATGTTATGCCAACCAATGCAGATGGCACCATGCCTTTTAGACAGAATAGCAACTTGCTTTATCTATCTGGTATAGATCAAGACTCCTCAACTCTATTAATTGCTCCTGACTTCCCCGATGATCGTTTCAAAGAAGCACTATTCTTAACCGAAACCAATGAGCACATTGCAGTTTGGGAAGGACACAAATACACACAAGAAGAAGCCACAGAAACATCTGGCGTTTCAACAGTTTTATGGAACGACAAATTTGAGCAAACACTCAAAACGGTCCTTGCAGAATCTGAGCATATTTACCTCTACCATAATGAGCATATTCGCAACGCTACTGAGGTAGAGACGAGAAGTGACCGATTCAGCAATTGGATAAGAGAGGCATATCCTGCATATGAATATGAAAGACTGGCTCCAATCATTTACGATCTACGTACGGTAAAAGAACCTAGGGAAATCGAGATCATGCAAAGCGCATGTAACATCACCGAAAAAGGATTCAGAAGAGCGATGGATTTTGTAAAACCAGGTGCGTGGGAATTCGAAGTAGAAGCTGAGATCCTTGGTGAATTCGTTAGAAATAGATCTAAAGGCTTTGCCTACACCCCGATTATTGCAGGTGGTGGTAATGCTTGTGTTCTTCATTATGTAGAAAACAAAGATCAACTTAAAGATGGAGATCTTCTCTTAATGGATGTAGGAGCAGAATATGGAAACTACATGTCTGACTTGACAAGAACCATTCCTGTAAATGGTAGATTCTCTGAAAGACAGCGCAAAGTTTATGATGCCGTTTTAAGAGTCAAGAATGAGGCAACTAAAATGCTGGTACCAGGAAATAAGATTCCTGAATATCATAAAGCTGTAGGTGAATTAATGACAAAGGAATTACTAGATCTTGGCCTCTTAGATAAAAAAGATGTTGCTAGCCAAGATCCCAATTGGCCTGCCTATAAAAAGTATTTCATGCATGGCACATCTCATCACATAGGTCTGGATGTACACGATGTAGCAAGCATCTATACCGAATTTAAACCAGGCATGGTGTTTACGGTTGAACCAGGAATCTATATTAGAGAAGAAGGAATCGGAATCAGGTTGGAAGACGACATACAGATCACCAAAGATGGTCAACACAATCTGATGAGAAATATACCTATTGAAGCAGAGGAGATTGAAGAAATAATGAACTCATAAGAATAAATATGAAGTAAGTTAGCCTAACAGAATGGCTAACTTGCTTCATAGTATCTATTTTTAATAAGGAAAGAGAATTACAATACTGAAGCTTTACCACCCTTTCAAGCATCTATTATGAATCAAAAATTTAATAGTGACAAAGCACCTGAGCCTGTAGGATTATACCCACATGCTAGAAAGGTTGGGGATCTACTTTTCTTATCTGGAGTTGGTCCAAGAGTAAAAGGAACTAAGAAAATACCCGGTGTTGAGCTTTCAGATAAGGGCACCATAATTTCTTATGATATAGCCACACAATGTCATTCTGTATTTAAAAATGTAAGACTCATTTTAGAAGCTTCAGGAAGCAGTTGGGACAAACTCATTGATGTAACGGTATTTCTCACAAATATGAAAGATGACTTCAAAATCTACAATGAGATCTATGCTGAATATTTCAAGGATAATCAGCCGTGCCGGACCACCGTAGAAATTAGCTCACTGCCCACCCCTATTGCAATTGAATTGAAATGCATAGCAGCCATTTAATCCTACTTTGATTATATTCAAGGATTAATAAAGAGATGTTTCTTCAATTCATTATCTCATTTTTTCAATGATAGAGAACCTCTTCAGATAGGGATTTTGAACGAGAGGTCGCAAAGCTTCTGCTCATAACAAAGCACATACATTGCGGCATACCTATTGTTCAGAAGGCCTTAACTCAAATCAACTTTTAATGGGTCGAGATTGAGCTATAACTAACAATTACATGAAAGACTTTTTCAAAAAAATCTGGGCTTCAGTAAAATCATTTTTTCTAAAAATCCAACCTGGAGATGTGGCTTGGAAAGGCGCCTTCAAAGCTATGGCTGCTACGGCTCTATTGTTTTGGCTTATTGGGGCTTCCTTTGTTTTTGTAATAGAACCAAAAACCTTCTTTGGCTTAATTCCAATTATAATCGGTCCACTTTTGGCATTTTTAATAAGTGCTGGAGCAGTATTAATCCTAATGATTCTAAAGTTGCTTCCTAAAAAATTCTTTTGGTACGTTCCAGGAGTCTTTTTCCTAACCTCGTTTTTATTCAATAGCGATGACCTAAGTACGAAGTTCCCACTATTGACTATTCTCTTTGCTGGTTTAATGGGTGCCGGATTATTCACAATCCTTAAAAAGTCAAGACATCAAAATACTTTGGCTCAAAATATCGTTTCATTGCTCGGTATTGGCCTAGGTACTTTCGGACTAGTTTGGGGACTCATCTGGTTATTCGACACTGGATTTAAACCCGAAGTTGAGCATATCAATGCGGCCTTGAAATCAACTTATAGGCCTAAACTCATTGATGCAAAAAATCCTGCAGAACCAGGAAATTATACCGTGCGTTTTTTGACCTATGGAAGCGGGAAAGACAGACATAGACCTGAGTTTGGAGAGGAAGTAGACATTGTAACCGATTCTATTGATGGATCAAGACTAATTGACAATTGGGATGGATTCCCTGCCAAAATCAGAACATGGTATTGGGGACATGATGATGAGGCGCTCCCGATTAATGGCAGAGTATGGTATCCTGAAGGAGATGGCCCTTTCCCTTTAGCATTAATTGTTCATGGGAACCATTCCATGTACGACTACTCAGATCATGGCTATGAATATTTAGGAAAACTTCTGGCTAGTCAAGGAATAATCATGGTAAGCGTTGACGAGAACTTTATCAATGGCGCATGGTCAGATATATTCGGTGAAGGACTAAACGAAGAGAATGATGCTCGAGGCTGGCTGCTACTAGAACATTTGCGGTACTGGAGAACATGGAATAAAGATAGTGAAAGTGACTTTTTTGGAAAGATTGATATGGAAAACCTTGCTGTTATGGGTCACTCTCGTGGTGGTGAAGCGGCCGCTATTGCTGGGTTTTTCAATACATTGGACTATTACCCGGATGACGCCAAACAAAAATTTGATTTCAATTTCAACATAAAATCAGTTGTTGCAATTGCTCCGGTAGATGGGCAATATAAACCTGGAGAAACAACGACTCCGCTTAAAGATGTAAACTACTTGGTACTTCATGGAGCAAACGATGGTGATGTTCAGTCGTTTGCTGGGCTAAGACAATATGAAAGAGTCAAGTTTTCAGATAGTACAGACTTTTATAAGTCAGCTGTTTATGTCTACGGAGCAAACCACGGGCAGTTCAATACCTCCTGGGGAAAGAGGGATGCTGGTATGCCTTTTGGTGCGTTACTTAACGTAGATGCATTACTCCCTATGGAAGACCAACTTGAAATCGGCAAGGTCTACATAAGTGCCTTTCTTCAAAATACACTCTTGGGTAAAAAAGAATACCAGCCTTTATTTAAAGATTATAGACATGGTATAAATTGGCTACCAAAAACGATCTACCTCAACCAATATGAAGAAAGCGACTGGCAGATGATCACCGACTTCGAAGAAGACCTGGACTTGACCACATTGTCAGATGGTGGATCCGTTGAGACTCATAACCTAACAGTTTGGAAAGAGCAGTTAGTAGGTATGAAATGGGGGGATAAAGGAACACAAGCTGTATATATCGGATGGGATAGTCTTGCTTATGAAGGAGATACAGCAAGATTCACAATGAATCTCAATGAACCCTTGGATTTAAATGAAACACCTAATTTGAGCTTTGAGCTTTCTGAAGCAAGAGGAAGAACTTACCCTGATAAAGAACGTGACAAAAAAGAAAAAGAAAAAGAAGCAAAAGAAGATGAATCGGGAAATAATGATAATGCTGAATCCGACAATCTTAATGTGACGGATGAGTCCGAAGATTCGAGTGAAAAAGAGGAAGATAAGGATGAGCCAAAAGCAGAAGAACCTATTGATTTCACTATTGAATTAAAAGATTCAAATGGAAATACACTTTCGTTCCTACTGAGTGAGTATAGCTACTTACAACGTCAACTCAAAGTCGATGTATTGAAGAATACTGAGCTTCAGAGCACTAAAACTTCAGAAGCCGTTTACAATACATTCAGCTTTAATCTTGAAAACATGCTTTTGGACCAAAGTTCCATCGACACGAAAAGCATCATTTCAATTGAATTCATTTTCGAGAAAACAAAGCAAGGGCTGATCATCTTGGACAAGTTTTTTAAGTACTGAAACAATATAAACTTCCGATTTTTAAGACGGGCTGAGAATAATGAAGCTCCAATATTGTTTTTTACATACAAATTATTGCTATTTGTATAACAGCCTCACTAATGTATATGTTAGATATTAAGATTGAATCAACTCAATTATATCGATCTATACTATGGATTTATCAATTCACATCAATAAAGCTTTATTCTCAACTTTGAATGTACTAAGCGGGATCTTCCTCCCTCTTTTTCATCCATTCAAGCTAGGTGACATCATTGTTATCAATGGTTTAATTGGTTCTGTTGAAACTAGAGGACTGAACAAGATTGGATTAAAAAATATTGATGGGGGAAAATTCACAATCTCTAATTCTCTCTTTTACACCAAAAAGCTTTTTAACCTAAGTGATGAAAAAATTGTAAAAACCGATTTTCACATCTCTTTACTCTATGGGCAAGATATGCCCATTATCAAAAACCTTATACTTGATCACCTCGCTTCTCAGAAGCTACTTTTAAAGAATCCAACTCCTCATATCTCTGTTAGAAAAATTCAGTCCAATCATGTAGAATTAGAGATTACGGCTTGGTGTACCCTTGATAATTTTGTGGAAACCGATTCAATTACGGAAGTCTTACTCAAAGAATTCTTGTTAAGCAAAGGAGTATCTCTCCACGAAGAATACTTAGAAGAAACCAAGAAGATGATGGCATAGAGTTTCCATGCTATATATTTGTATCAAAATATTTAGCAAATGGAAATACTCTGGCTCGTATCAGGATTAATATTAGGAACGGTAATCGGATGGCTGATTGGCAAACTTAAGAGTGAACAACCCAGAAACGAAAGAGAAAAATTGAGCAATCAGCTTGAATTAGCTGAGGAAAGAAATAGAATAGCTCAAAAAGAAATCCAAGATCTTAAACCCATCCTAACTCAAGAAAGGGATAAAAATCTAGAATTGAACAAAGAATTCGCGACAATTCAGACTGAGTATAAAAACCTTCGGCAAAAACTAGGAGAGCAAAAACTTGAGATGGAGAAGCTCAACGAAAGATTTGCCAATGAATTTAAAAATTTAGCAAACGACATCTTTGAAGAGAAAAGCAAGAAATTCACGGAACAAAACAAGGTGAATCTTGGGGAAGTATTGGGCCCTTTGAAAGAGCGGATTGGTGAGTTTCAGAAGAAGGTTGAGGAAAGCAGCAAAGAAGGAGCTGAACGGAATGCTTCTTTAGTACAACAGATCAAACACTTAAGCGATCTCAACAAACAGATTACCAAAGAGGCTGAGAATTTAACAAAAGCCTTAAAAGGAGATAATAAGACTCAAGGGAATTGGGGAGAAGTAATCTTGGAAAGAATTCTGGAGAAATCAGGCTTAGAAAAAGGAAGGGAATACGAGACACAGGTCTCGGAGACTGGAGATGATGGAAAAAGATACCAGCCGGATGTTGTAATTAAACTCCCTGATAACAAACACATCATCATTGACTCTAAAGTCAGTTTAACAGCTTACGAAAGGTTTTCCTCTGGACAAAACGAAGAAGATCAATTAACACAACTCAAGGCACATATTGCATCTATCAGGACTCATGTGAAAGGTTTAGGAGAGAAAAACTATCAAAACCTATACGGATTTCATGGTTTGGACTTCGTTCTATTATTTATTCCAATTGAACCTGCGTTTACCCTTGCAGTACAACATGATCCTGAACTGTTTAATGAAGCCTATTCTAAAAACATTGTAATTGTTAGTCCTACTACACTAATCGCTACTTTAAGAACTATTTCTAGTATCTGGAAACAAGAATATCAAAACAAAAACGCTATTGAGATCGCACGCCAAAGTGGGGCTCTCTATGATAAGTTTGTGAATTTTTCAGAAGACCTTATCAAAGTTGGTGATAACTTAAAAACAACTAAAAAGAATTATGATCAGGCCATGTCAAAATTATCGGATGGTCGGGACAATCTGATTAGAAAAACAGAAAAACTTAAAGAATTAGGGGCAAATACGACTAAACAATTAGACAAAAGGCTCATTGATCGCTCTGAAGAATAACAGCTTAGAGTTAATCGAAAATGACTGACTCCAGTTAATGGTTAGACTATAATTCAGTGTTTTACATTTAGCTTTATCCTTATATTTTGGACATCATTTATGGAAATGGAATTAACTGCAGACAATAGATTAAGAAAGCTTATTGTAGTTGGTGATCGACTTCTAATAAGACCTAAAAAACAACCTGATAAGACTGAGAGTGGATTATTTTTACCTCCTGGTGTACAAGAAAAAGAAAAGGTTCAGACAGGATATGTTCTGAAAGCTGGACCAGGCTACCCAATTCCCCTACCTACTGATAATGACGAAATTTGGAAAGACAAAGAAGATAAAATCAAATACGTACCTTTACAGGCCCAAGAGGGAGACCTAGCCATATTTCTTCAAAAAGGGGCAGTTGAGGTCGTTTTCCAAGGGGAAAAAATGTTTATTGTGCCACAGGCATCTGTATTGATGTTGGAGCGAGAAGAAGATCTTTAACCAAACGGCTAAACAAACGTTCAAATAGAGATGAATGCAGCTATTTTAAAAAATGGCTCTAAATATTTAGAATGGAATACAAAACAGTAAGGTTCTCAAAGACCAATCAAGCGGAATTTATCAATGACCTCAGAAAGCAGGTCAAATCTTATTTCGAGACAAATAATATCTCTACCTACGGGAATTGGAGAATGGTGATCAAAACAATCTTTATGTTCACACTTTTCTTCGTACCCTATTTACTCATGTTAACCGGTGTAATCACTAACATCTGGATGGTTTTGGTAATGTGGGCACTTATGGGCTTAGGAAAAAGTGGTATTGGTCTATCCGTTATGCACGATGCTAATCATAATGCTTACTCAAGAAATAAGCATGTAAACAAATACCTGAGCTATGTGATGAACATGATCGGTGCTAATTCATATATCTGGAAAATTCAACATAACGTACTACACCATACCTTCACCAATATTGATGGAATGGATGAAGACATTGACCCAGGTAAATTAATGAGACTATCTCCTCATGCCCCTAAACTTAAAGCTCATAAGCATCAGCATATCTATGGTTGGTTCTTGTATGGTTTTATGACCTTTTTATGGTTAACTACCAAAGACTTTAAGCAGTTGGCCAGATACAAGAAAATGGGTTTAATGAAGTCTCAAAAAAGATCTTATCGTGGTGTTCTTACAGAAGCTATCATATCTAAAATAGCCTATTATGCATATGCATTGGTACTTCCATTAGTCTTTATTCAAGCTCCTTGGTATATCATTTTAATAGGATTTTTTATTATGCACTTCATTACTGGATTGGCTCTTGGTCTGATCTTCCAGCCTGCTCATGTAATGCCTACATCTGATTTCCCTATCCCCGATGATACAGGTAGTGTTGAAAATAACTGGGCAGTTCACCAACTGTTCACTACAACTAACTTTGCTCCGAATAGCAAGATTTTCTCTTGGTTTGTAGGTGGATTAAATTATCAGATAGAGCATCATCTATTCCCAAACATCTGCCATGTACATTACAAACGAATCTCTAAAATTGTAAAGGCCAAGGCAGAAGAATATGGTCTTCCTTACAACTCACAAAGAACTTTTGCTGATGCAGTTATTCAGCATGGTAAGATGTTGAGACAATTAGGAAGAGGAAATCAGGTTACTGCCTAAGAATTCTGGAGTAAAGCAAACTCTTTGGCGTGGTATGTCAGTATGATATCCGCGCCAGCTCTTTTTATACTGAGTAGGGTTTCTGTCATTACCTGATGATAATCTAACCAGCCCCTCTCTCCTGCTGCTTTTAACATGGAGTATTCCCCACTTACATTGTATGCTGAGATAGGTAAACTATAATTCTGCTTTAGGAGCTTGATCACGTCAAGATATGCTAAAGCTGGCTTCACCATTAGAAAATCAGCTCCCTCTTCCACATCAAGATTAGCTTCTATTAATGCTTCTTGCTGATTGGCTGGGTTCATTTGGTAAGTTTTCTTATCTCCGCTTTTAGGAGCAGAATCTAAGGCATCTCTAAAAGGCCCATAAAATGCACTGGCATACTTAGCTGTATAAGACATGATAGAGACATCGGTATATCCATTCTCATCTAGTACCTGTCGGATGTAACCAACTCGCCCATCCATCATGTCTGAAGGACCAATAATATCTACTCCACAAGCAGCTTGAGACAATGCCTGTTTCCCTAAAACTTCTAAAGTCTCATCATTCAAGATCTTTCCATCCTTTACTATCCCATCATGTCCATCAGAACTATAAGGATCAAGCGCTACGTCTGTCATAATAGCCACATCTGGAAATTCCTGCTTTACTCTTTTGATAGCGTTATGATAGAAGAAGTTTGAGTCGTAGGATTTGCTAGCTGTTTTGTTTTTGTAATGCTCAGGAACAACTGGGAAAATATCAAAAGATTTAATCCCCAATTTCTGACACTGCTCTATCTCTTTAAGCATCTGATCTATTCCTAAACGGAAAATGCCGGGCATAGAATCTACCTCTACTCTATCATTATCACCTTCCAACAAGAAGAGTGGAAAAATAAAGTCGTTAGTCGAAACCTGAGTTTCTTGAATAAGGTCTCTGATAGCACCAGATTTTCTATTTCTGCGAGGTCGGATATTCATGGCTATAATTTTGACAAAGGTAATACACGGAATGGGTGATAGCCATTAATCTAGTCTATAATCTAACCAATCTCGGATTTAACAATTCAAAAGCTAAACGACTCACCTGCCCTCAACTGACACAAAATATTAAGGGTACGAGGCTTTTACTCATTAAACCTTGGATAACTCTGAATGTCTAAACAGCAACATGAAATCAAGAGCCATTCTATTTTTAGTCATGGGAGTATTAAGTAGTCTCACACTCTCAGCACAATATTGGGTAGTAAAAGGAACAGTATTAGACAGTGCTGAGAACCTACCCTTACAATCCTCGACTGTAGTATTTACCAAACTTGCCGACTCAACCCAAAGAGCTTTCTCCACCAACCAACTGGGAGAATTTAGAATCACGAATGTACTCAATGGAGAATATTCTCTTCAAATTAGTTTTGTGGGTTTTAAACCTATCAAAAAAGAGCTCATTGTGAACGGTAGCTCAATAGATCTTGGTCAAATCATTTTGGCACTAGATATTACATCATTAGACGATGTTACCGTAGAAGGCCTTGCTGAGAGAGTTAAACAGAATGGAGATACAACGGAGTTTAATGCAGCAGCTTTCAAAGTAAACCCAGATGCCACTGCTGAAAACCTCATCGAAAAACTTCCTGGCATAACTCTTCAAAATGGGCAGGTCCAGGCTCAAGGTGAAAATGTAAGAAGGGTTTTAGTGGATGGGAGAGAGTTCTTTGGAGATGACCCTAATGCAGCCCTAAGGAACCTTCCCGCAGAGATCATTGAAAGAATACAGATCTATGATCAAGCCAGTGATCAAGCTCAATTCACCGGTTTCTTAGATGGTGAAACTTCAAAAACATTAAATATAATTACCAGGGCGAGCATGAGAAATGGCGAGTTCGGAAATGTTTATGCAGGCTTGGGTACTGATGAAACCTACAATGCTGGCGGAAGCATTAACCTGTTTAGAGAAAAATCAAGAACCACAATATTAGGCCAGGTCAATAACATAAATATTCAAAATTTCTCTACCAGCGACCTTTTAGGAATAACTTCAGGTGGTGGAAGAAGAGGTGGCGGACGTGCTGGGGGAGGCGGACGTGCAGGAAGGGGCGGTGGAGCTGCAGGTGCTGGTGGTGGATTTGCTAATGGCGGAAATGCATCCAACTTCCTCGTAGGTCAGCAAGGAGGAATTTCAGAAACTAAGGCATTCGGTCTTAACTATTCATATCAAGATGACGGAGCATTGAAATTCAGCGGTAGTTACTTTTTCAACCAAACAGATAATGATCAAGACGAATCTGTTTTTAGACAATATACCTTAGCTAGAAATGAAGGACAGGTTTATTCAGAATCTAGCATTTCACCAAGCCGTAATGTCAACCACAGATTCAGTGGTGAATTAGAATATGCAATCAATGAGAAAAACTCTATTATTATGCGACCAAGATTCACATTTCAAGACAACTCTGGATCTGGGATTGTTGATGGTTCTACTGTATTGAATAATGATTTACTCAATACAGTTTATACTCAGAACACTTCATTTCTAGAAGCATTTAGCTTTAGTAACAATTTACTCTATCGACATTCCTTTGAGAAAAGAGGAAGAACCTTTTCCATCAATTTGAATACCGGACTGAATGAAAATCAGGGAGAAAGTTACTTACTCTCTGAGAGTATCTTCTTCACCAACAATGCTCAGAACATTGAACTTGATCAGTTTGGCGACCAAGATGTGGATGGATTCACTATGAATGTAAATGCTACCTATACTGAGCCTTTAACAGACAAAAGTTCTATTTTGGCCTCCTACAGATATGGATATCAATACAACGATTCTAAAAGAGAGAGCTTTGATTTTAACGAAGGAGATGGTGCTTTTACTGATTTAAACATACCATTATCAAATACATTTGAAAATGATTACATCACTCACAATACTACTCTAGGATATAATTTAAGAGGTAACAAAGGAATCCTTTCTATTCGAGGAAGCTTTCAAAAAGCTATTTTAGATAATGACCAGACCTTCCCTTTTGAAGACAATGTTGATCGTTCATTTGAGAATTTCATTCCAAATGTGACTTATAGGTATAGAATGGGAAGCGGTAAATCTCTTAACTTAACTTACCGAGCAAGTACAGATGCGCCAAGTGTTAATCAGCTTCAGAGCGTAATCAATAATACAGACCCCTTGAATATCTCTAGCGGTAATCCTAATCTAGATCAAAGCTATCAGCATTCGGCAACGATTAGATTCAATAAAGTTAATAGTGAAACAAGCCATACCTTTTTCACACTCATTAGCGGAAGCTATTCAGATAATCGAATTTCTTCTAGTTCATATATTGCAGGAAATAGAGGGCTCACGGTAGATGGCATAGACCTTCAGCCGGGAGCAAGGTACTCTAAGCCCGTGAACTTAGATGGTTATTGGAATGTCCGTAGCTTTATTTCTTATGGTTTGCCCTTAGGTTTCATCAAATCTAACCTGAACTTCACAGGCACGTTAGCTTATTCTGAAAATCCGGAGTTGATCAATGATGAATTGAATTATGCCAAAACCCCAACCCTTGGCCTAGGTCTAGTACTAAGTAGCAGCATAAGTGAAAAAGTTGATTTTACAATTTCTAGCAATTCAAGTTTTAACTCTGTAAGCAATAGCCTTCAAACGCAAACTTCCACAAACTATTTCAATCAATCCACTCGATTACGACTCAACTATATTGTTGGAAGCGGTTGGGTCTTCAGAAGTACTGTAGCACACACGGCAAACTCTGGCCTTTCTGATGGCTTCAATCAGAACTTTGTACTATGGAATATGGAGGTTGGTAAGAAATTGATCAACGAAAAGGCTGAAATTAAAGTCTCCGTATTTGATCTGTTAAAACAAAACCAAAGCATTCAAAGAAATGTAACAGGTTCCTACATAGAGGATATAAATACACAGATTTTAACACAATATTTTATGGTGTCCTTTGTGTTCAACATCAGAAGCTTTGGACAAGGGCAAGCAATTCCAGAAGATAGATTACAACGCCTTCAACAAATGAGACAGAGGTTTGGTAGGGGAAATTAAGTTCTTAGAAAGAAATAATAATGATAGGGGTATAAAAAAGCCTCTCGAGGAGGCTTCTAAATATTCTATATTTTTAATCGGGTTCTGAAATATTTAACTCAAAAGGATCAACATATACCGAATCCTTAAATGTTTCGGCAACCTCCATTAAAGGAGCCCCCCCTTCAGATATCAAAGACTCTCTATTACCGTATTTTAGAAAAATGCCATAACCAAACATCATTAATGCTAAACTCACGCTTAGTATATTCAGGATTCTGCGGCTTTTGATTGAAGATAACATAATTTGAATTGACGAACATAACTCATTAGTGGTCTTAAACCCTACTCTTTATGGTAGTTTCTAAATAAATGATTATTTCATCTTTGATAAGTACAACGGTTTCTTCGATAAAGAAAGATTAAGATCGATTTTTTTCATACTCAAGTATGGTTTTTTCGATTATATCGCAACAGTCATGTAATTGCTCTTCCGTCATTACCAACGGTGGAGCGAAACGAATTATATTTCCATGTGTAGGTTTTGCTAACAAACCATTCTCTTTCAACATCATACAAATATCCCAAGCTGTTGAGCTATCCGAATGGTCATTGATCACGATAGCATTGAGTAAACCTTTACCTCTCACTAACGAGACCAACTCAGTTGTCTCGATGAACTTCTTCATTCGATCTCTAAAGATGTGACCTAATTTTCGAGCATTTTGTGTTAGTTTCTCATCTCTAATAACCTCCAAAGCGGCCATAGCTACCGCTCCAGCTACAGGATTTCCTCCAAAGGTAGAACCATGGGTACCTGGAGTGATCACATCCATGACTTGGTTATCTGCCAAAACAGCTGAAACCGGGTAAACACCACCAGAGATAGCTTTCCCGAGAATTAACATATCCGGCTTAGAATAAGTAGTCTGTCTTTCACAATGTCCTTCGCAGGTGCAGTTCCCGCATACCGCCAATAAACCACCTGTTCGTCCAATACCTGTTTGAATTTCATCTGCCATAAAAAGCACATCATACTCTTTACATAGCTTGGCAACATTTTGCATAAATTTTTCATTAGGCACATTGACACCCGCTTCTCCTTGAATAGGCTCGATCAGGACCCCTACAATATTATCTAATTGAAGTGCTTCCTCTAAAGCCTCTTTGTCGTTATAAGGTATTTTTATAAATCCATGTGTAAATGGCCCAAAGTTCTTTCTTGCGTCCTGATCACTAGAAAAAGAAATAATAGTGGTTGTTCTACCGTGAAAGTTTTGATCGAAAACGATGATTTTACCTTCGTTCTCCTCAACTCCTTTTTTCTCATAACCCCACTTTCTTGCGATCTTGATAGCAGTCTCAACCGCCTCAGCTCCAGTATTCATTGGAAGCACTTTATCAAAGTCGAAATATTCGGTTACAAATTGCTCGTAAGGACCCAAGACATCATTAAAGAAGGCCCGCGATGTAAGAGTCAGTTTTTCTGCTTGGTCTTTCATCGCACCGATTATTCTAGGGTGACAATGTCCCTGATTAACAGCACTATAAGCCGAAAGAAAATCGTAATATTTTTTACCTTCAACATCCCACATATATACCCCTTCTCCTTTTGTTAAGACTGCTGGCAAAGGGTGATAATTGTGAGCACCATATTTTTGTTCTAGATTAATTGCTTCCTTACTAGATTGAGCCATTCCCATAGTTTTTTACTTTGTTTTAATTTCCTCGAAACAAATTGTTTAGACCAAAGGTATTAAAATCGATTCAGCCAGAAAATCATGTCAAGCCGTTCCAAAAAAGTAGAAGTATTTGAAACCAAGACCAAAGATTATTACATCGATGATCACGGTCTTCTCGTTTTTACTTCGCATTATCTAAAGAAAAGGGGATATTGCTGTCAAAATGGATGCAGACATTGTCCCTACGGCTTTAAAAAATGAACGAACTTTTTGAGAATATTCCAGTAAATATTTCCGAATTACCAGATGTAGCAAAATCTGAATACCATGGCATTGAAAAGGCTTATCTTACAGTAGCCAGAATCAGTAATTCAATACTCTTTTCAGTCTTAATAATTGGTGCATTTTGTATCATCTTTTTTAATGATGATATAAACAACATACCACTCAACTATGCCATTTCTATTGGTCCTTTAATGCTCTTCTGGATCCTTAGTCTTTTGTTCGTCAGCAAAGCTTTCCCCAAGAAAAAGTACAGTTTAAGAGAGAAAGACATCATTTATACCAAGGGCCTTCTCTGGAATACCAGAACCTCCATACCGTTCAATAGAATTCAGCATGCTGAGGTAAAGCAAGGGCCTATCGATAGGATGTTTAAGTTACACAGTCTGAAAGTATTTACAGCTGGGGGCGATAGTAGCGATCTGGTAATTCCTGGATTATCGGAAGAAAAGGCTAATAAGATCAAGGAATTTATCATGGGTAAAACAGCTTTAGATGATTCAGGTTCTTGAGAAATTTGCAGAGCCCACGAGACAGTCCAGAGTAGCGATCGGTATTATTTTGATCAAGTTTTTCAAAACTACCATTAAAGCTTTCTGGCCAATTTTACTCAGTTTGTTTTTGGGTAGAAAATCAGGAAATTCTTTTGTTGATTATGTTGGATATGCTGCTCTTGGATTTGCTGCTTTAAATGTGATTGGGTCTGTCCTGACCTTCTTCCGATATTATTTTCATCTAGAAGAAGGCTCCATTGTTATAGACAAAGGAGTTTTGAAGAGAACAAAGACCAATATTCCTTTTGAACGGATACAAACCATCAACCTGCAACAGAATATTCTGCATCAAATTTTCGGAGTTGTCAGTTTAGAAATTGATACCGCAGGAGCAAAAAAATCCGAATTAACAATAGATGCACTTCGTAGAGAAGATGCTGAAGCCATCAGAACGTTTATCCTTGAGGAGAAAGATCAACTTGCTGGAAATAGTTTAGAAGAAGTTGTTGAGGAAAGTCTAGAAGAGAAGGAAGCCAAAACCATTTTAAGCTTAAGTCTTTCCGACCTATTTAAAATTGGAGTTAGTCAGAATCATCTTCGATCGATGGCCATTCTGTTCGCCTTTGTTTTTTCTTCACTGAATGAGGTTACAGATGACATCGAAGGACTGATTTCTAATCAGTTCTCAGAATATCAAGAAACCATTATTAATAATTCCTGGATCGTTTTTCTAAGTTCCGTCATCGTAGTTGGAATTATCTCATTTATCTATTCCATCATTAATACTATTCTCAAAAACTTTGAGCTTCGGCTTACTGAGGAAAGAAAAGGCCTTAAACTGTTTAAAGGACTTTTAAACAGAGAGGAGATCTCAATTAATAAGTCTAAGGTGCAGAACATAGGCTGGTCTGATAACCCATTGAGAAGGGCTTTCAAAATGTATACCCTGAAAATTGAACAAGCCAGTAGCGCGCAGGCAGATCAACTAAAGTCTAAGATAAAAATACCGGGTGCTTACTTTGCCCAGGTAAAGAAAGTCTTGAATATTGTTTTTCCAGATACTCCTTGGAAAGAACAACCTAAGAACAAAGTAAGCATCCTGCTTAAATACAGACTTATCATTTTTGTTGGAATATTACCTGCTCTGATCATTGGTACGATCAGCTATTTTTTCAATGGTTGGTTATCTCTTTGGTTCTTAACTTGGATTCCTTTGGCTTGGTATTACTACAGTCTTTATTATAACAAGAGGTCTTTTGAAATGTCTTCTGAGATGATCAAGAACAACAAAGGCACTTTTGGCAATAACTTTGAGATCGCTCAGCTATACAAGGTTCAAACCATAGAATTAAAGCAGAGTTGGTATCAGACAAGGAAAAACCTTGCTACAGTCACCCTGTATTCAGCAGCAGGCTCAATGACAATACCTTTTATAGAAATTGAAAAGGCAAATGCTATGGAAAATTACATTCTTTATAAGGTTGAATCAGACGAACGTAGCTGGATGTAATATTATCTTATGAGATTTTTCGAAGTTTGTTGGCAGGTTAAATAATAATTCAGATATTTGCAGTCCGTTTACAAAAACGGCAAATTTTAAGAGTTATGTCAAGAGTTTGTGAATTAACAGGAAAGAGAGTACAGGTAGGAAACAATGTTTCTCACGCCAACAATAAAGTAAAGAGAAAATTCTACCCGAATCTTCAGAAAAAGAGGTTTTATATCCCTGAAGAGGACAAGTGGATTACTTTAAAGGTTTCTACATCTGCGATTAGAACCATCAATAAGAATGGCATTACTGCTGTACTAAAAAAAGCAAGACAAAACGGTAACACTTTAGTATAATAAGACTCCCGGAAGGTTATTCTGCTAAATCAATACCAAAAAATATATTGAGTCCTGATAGATTTTCTATCAGGACTTTCTATTTCTCAATCTCAGAAGAGGTTTATTTAAACCTCCTTTTTGTACGATATGATAAGAATAGCTTTTAGCTATTACTGAAAAAAATCTATACCTGTGAATCTTTACTCATTCAGTTGAAAAGTACACAACGATCTTGGTGATATTTTTTCACTTCATATTTTTAAATGATAAGGAGTTCCGTATATTTGCAATCCGAATTTTGAAAGCATAGAGAAATGGCTAAGAAAGGTAATAGAGTTCAGGTAATTATGGAGTGTACAGAGCACAAGGAAAGCGGCATGCCTGGAACTTCAAGATATATCACTACAAAGAACAGAAAGAACACAACAGAAAGATTGGAGTTGAAGAAGTACAACCCAATTCTTAAGAAATACACCGTTCACAAAGAAATTAAGTAATCATGGCGAAGAAAGTAGTTGCAACCCTAAAGAAAGAAGGTGGTGTAAAATACGCCAAAGTGATCAAGGCAGTAAAATCTCCAAAGACAGGTGCATATACCTTCAAAGAAGAGATGGTTACTGAAGATATGGTTAAATCTGTTTTAACCGATAAATAAGAATTTACAAGATATCATATATATTAAAGTCCCGTTAAGGGACTTTTTTATTTAAACATAAAAATAAGCAAGCTATGGCACTATTCGGTTTGTTTTCCAATGACAAAAAAGAGAAGCTAGATCAAGGTTTAGAAAAGACCAAAGAGAGCTTCTTCGGTAAATTAGGGCGTGCTGTAGCTGGTAAATCTAAGGTAGATGAAGAGGTACTAGATGAATTAGAGGAAATCCTAATTACCTCGGATGTAGGTGTGGAAACCACTGTCAAGATCATTGAGAGAATTGAAGAAAGAGTTGCGAAGGATAAGTACTTGAATACTGCCGAGCTAGATAAAATTCTTAGAGATGAGATCGCTGAACTTTTGTCTGAAAACAATACTGCAGATCTCACAGACTTTAATTTACCTCAAGGTCATAAGCCTCATGTTATTCTAGTTGTTGGAGTTAATGGCGTTGGAAAGACCACAACCATTGGTAAACTAGCAGCTCAATTCAAAAATAAAGGTAAGAAGGTAGTATTAGGAGCTGCAGATACTTTTAGAGCTGCTGCAGTAGATCAACTTATCTTATGGGGAGAAAGAGTCGGAGTGCCAGTGGTATCGCGTGGAATGAACACTGACCCTAGTGCAGTTGCATTCGATGCTATCAAAGAAGGTGTTGAATCAGGTGCAGATCTTGTCATAGTAGACACAGCAGGTCGCCTCCATACGAAAGTCAACTTGATGAATGAGCTTTCAAAGATCAAACGAGTCATGCAGAAGTTCATACCTGAAGCACCTCATGAAATTCTTCTTGTCTTGGATGGCTCAACAGGTCAAAATGCATTTGTTCAAGCCAAGGAGTTCACAAAAGTTACAGAAGTATCTGCCCTTGCAATTACAAAATTAGATGGGACGGCAAAAGGAGGAGTGGTGATTGGCATCTCAGACCAATTCAAAATCCCCGTCAAGTACATAGGTGTTGGGGAAAAAGTTGAAGACCTTCAGGTTTTCAACAAAGGAGAGTTTGTGGATTCTCTTTTCAATAAATAAGAAAGACTGGCCAAAATACGGGCTTGTCCTGAACGTTCCCGTACATTTCACTGCACCTATTCGGTCAATTCATTAGCAGATAAATCTGTATAGCCCTGTATTACAAGCCTTTACATTAATGGCACTTATCTTGTTCAACTAAAGTGGATAGAAATCATTTGTACACTAACGAACAACCTATGAGTGCTATAGCCATACAAATCCCACAAGTCTCTGGAGAGCAAGACATTGAAGTAGAAGTAAAGATCAATGGTCAGAAACGTTCTTATAATTACCGAGTCGAGGTATTCTACTGGGCCGATTGTGACAACCCAAGCGATGACCGAGTAGATTGCATCAGGCAGATCCTAGCCAAATACGATTCTTCTTGGGAGCTTTATCAGATTGGTCTTCCAACAGATGAACTAGTCCCAATTACCTTTAGAAAAAAGAGAAAGTAGTTATACTGTCATTGCGAGGATTGAAACCTGTGAAAACAAAGTTTCATTACGTGGCAATCCCCCTGTTCTAAGCAGTATTGCTAAGAAAATAGAGATTCCTTCCTCCAAAACTCAATCTGATCGCTTTTCCTCCTGTCTGTCAGCGATCAGGTTTGTTACTTTCTTTTGGAGAATGAAAAAAGTAAATCCATTTCATTCAAGGGATTTAAAGAATCTCAATGAATATGGAGATTGCCAC
>CBFIDS010000075.1:0-44388 GCA_965661435.1 Roseivirga sp. | reverse complement strand
TGGTTCCATATATGGATTCAACTTGGACTTAATATCACCAGGTAAGTAGCCTATATCTTTATTGCTCAAGGGTACGATGGGTCTCGCTAAATAGATCTGCTTGAATTCTCTTCGCTGTTCTAATGCACAAGCAAGTGTGAGCAATGTTTTACCCGTTCCGGCCACCCCTTGAATCGTCACTAGCTTGACCTCAGGATTCATGATGGCATCTATAGCAAAAGTCTGCTCAGCATTTTTAGGTTTGATTCCAGAAACGGGTCGCTTATCTACTTTCTCAATGATATCGTCAATAGAATTGTATCTGGCCAAAACAGAATTCTTATCACTCTTAAGTATAAAGTATTGATTGGGCTGAGCCTTTTTCCTTTTCAGAACCTCTTTCGGGGCTAGGGTTCCATCTTCATAGAGGTGGTTGATCAAGTCAGAATCTATTTTTTCTATCTCAACTTTCCCTTTCCTCAAAGAATCCAGGTTCTTGATCTTACCGGTTTCATAATCCTCCGCTGGTAAGCCCATCGACTTCGCCTTCAACCTTAAGTTGATGTCTTTTGAAACGAGAATAACATTCCGACCAGGATTTTCATCCTTTAGTCTTAGAGCTGCATTTAGAATTCTGTGATCGTTTTTTCGTTCACCGAATACTTTATTGGCATCGTGTTGATTCTCACCACTGCCAGCTTCCATCACCACCTTGAAGCTTCCTCTGGTTTTCCCGTTCAAGGGAATCCAGTCCTGCAAGGATTTATCTTTCGCCAATTTGTCGAGCAGTCTAGTGAACTCTCGGGCTTCAAAATTCTTGGTGTCATTTCCTTTCTTGAACGTATCTAATTCCTCCAAAACGGTAATAGGCAAGCCTATATCGTGTTCTTCGAAATTCATGATGGCAATGTGTTCGTAAAGGATAACGGAGGTGTCTAGTACAAAAATCTTCCGGTCAGTCTTCTTCGCTCTCGGCATACTCTTTTTTGGGATTCAATAATGATTAGAACGTTGACTTAAATTAGTAAATATTCGGACTAAACAAGAGTGTCAAGAATTATTAACATAGAATTAATTTACCTCCTCGACCACCTCCACCCTTATCCTTACTAAGTAAGATGCGCGAAGCGAGGAAGTCAAAAGGTCAACTTCCTCCAAAGCCTCACCAAACTAATGGTTGATACGATAACCACCGCTAATCCAATCAGTCCAGAATTAGTATTACCATAAATAAACATACCCATAGAAAAGAGTAGTGAATAGACGAGGAAAATCCCGGCAAACATTGCCAATAAATCTACACTGAACTTACCAACCCCTTCTACTAATGGCTCACCTTTTTCTTTGGCTTGTCTTTTCAGTCCATTCCAGCCTATACCATAGGGTTTTACTTTCTCGAAGAATGATTTTAGCGTAGCATAATCTGTAGGTTTTGTAAATAAAGTGACTAAAAGCCAAGCAGAGGTTGTAATTCCCACATTGAGTAGAAGTTGATATTCACTTGGAATTGAAGTCAGAAACTCTGGTCCAAACTTAAAAAGTAAAGCCATAATGAATGAAACCACCATACCTGTGATCTCGGAATAGGCATTGATTCGCCACCAGAACCAGCGAAGGATAAAGATAGACCCTGTACCTGCTCCGATAGATAAAAGTATTTGGAAAGCATCGTAGGCACTCGTCAATACTAAGGCGAATAAGCCTGCCAATATCATTAAGATTACCGTTGAGATTCTACCAACACTCACTAATTCTTTTTCTGAAGCATCCGGCTTAACAAATCTTTGGTAAAAGTCGAAAGCTATGTATGATGAACCCCAATTGAGGTGAGTAGAAATAGTCGACATATATGCTGCGATCAGAGAAGCAATTACGATTCCTAATAACCCTTTCGGAAGGGTCAGTAACATGGCTGAATAACCTAAATCATTTCCTATTTTGCTTTCACTGATTCCTGGAAAAGCTTCTCGAATAGAGGCCAAGTCTGGGTAGACCACTAAAGAAGCTAGGGCAATCAAGATCCAAGGCCAAGGCCTTAAAGCATAGTGTGTGATGTTGAATAGGAAAGTAGCAGATACGGCATGCTTTTCATCTTTTGAGGAAAGCATACGTTGAGCGATATAGCCACCACCGCCAGGTTCAGCACCTGGATACCACACACTCCACCATTGTACTGCAATCGGTATGATGAGTAAAGTGATGAATAATTCTCTATCGTTGATACTTGGAATGAGACTTAGCTTAGAGGCTATCTCTGGCCTAGCCAGCATTGCATCAAGTCCACCCACTTCTGGTAAGTTCACTATATAGATGGCTGCAGCTACTGAGCCTACCATGGCTACAATGAACTGTAAGAAATCCGTTAGGATAACCCCTCTAAGACCTCCTAATGAACTGTACGCAACAGTAATGACTGAGGCATAAACTACTGTTTTCCAGGGCTCAAGCCCGAACATCACTTCTCCGATCTTTATGGCTGCTAATGACACTGATGCCATGATCATGATGTTAAAGAAGACTCCAAGATAGATGGCTCTAAAACCTCTCAGAAATGCTGCTTCTTTTCCAGAATATCTTTTCTCATAGAATTCAAGATCCGTGAGTACACCAGATTTACGCCATAGCTTGGCATATACGAATACAGTAAGCATACCGGTAATTAGAAATGCCCACCATGCCCAGTTTCCCGCAACTCCATTCTGTCGAACAATGTCTGTTACAAGGTTTGGAGTATCTGCTGAAAAGGTTGTGGCTACCATTGAAACACCGAGTAACCACCAAGGCATATTTCTTCCTGAAAGGAAAAATTCTTTTGAAGATGAACCTGCTTTTTTGGATACGTAGAGTCCAATGCTAAGGAAAACGGCAAAAAATAGAAGAATGATGATCCAATCGAGTGATGAAATATTCATACTTAATGAAAAGTTAAATTGATTTGTCAGAAGTTTTTGTTCATTTTCGAACCAACAATAATAGAAATTTTTAAGAGGATATTATGGATTTGACATTAGTGGTATTGGCAGCCGGTATGGGAAGTCGCTATGGAGGCAATAAACAATTAGATGGAATTGGTCCAAATGGAGAGATCATTATGGATTATTCTATTCATGATGCGATTAATGCAGGGTTCACTAAAGTAGTTTTTATCATCAGGACCGACCTGAAAGAGGCCTTTGAAAATCACTATGCAAAGCGATTCCAAGGAAAGATCAAAATGGAATATGCTTTCCAAAATGAATACACAGAACATACGGTCGCTTATGAAACGGATCGTAAGAAACCTTGGGGTACTACGCACGCTATACTTTCTGCAAAACATTTGATTGACGGTCCTTTCATTGTGATCAATGCTGATGATTACTATGGACAAGAATCATTTAGGGAAGCTGTTGAAGCTATGAAAAAGCTGAGCGACAAAGAGTACTTGATCATGGGTTATGAATTAGTGAATACTTTGTCTGATCATGGAACTGTGAATAGAGGAGTGTGCGAAGTTGATGGTGGTATGAATTTGACAGGAATAAAAGAAACATTGGCCATCGGCAAAGATGGTGACAAGATCACCTATGAAGAAAATGGATCTGTTCATGAGTTAGATCCTAAGACTTATGTGTCGATGAATTTTTGGGGGTTCCCATCGGCTGTTCTTCCCCTTTTCGAAGAGAAGTTTATAGATTTTGTGAAGGAGAATAACGAAGACCCAAAGTCAGAATGCTTTATTCCTGTGGAGGTTGATAACCTTATGAATGAAGGTAAAGCAGTAGTTAAAGTTGTGCCCACTTCTGCTTCATGGTTGGGAGTTACATACAAGGAAGATAAAGAGCATGTGGTAGCGGGAATCAATGAAATGATCGTTGACGGAGTATATCCAGCTGAAGTAAAATAATGCAGGTTCCGTACGACCTACTTGAAAAATTCAATATTAAAGGAGCAATCAATTCGATTGCTCCTTTAGGTTTTGGACATATCAACGATTCTTTTTCCATTCAGGTGGAGTCTGACCATTTTTTGCTGCAACGCTTGAATACAGATGTTTTTAAAGACCCTGAGGTTGTGGAAAATAACCTTTACAGAATTCTAGAACAGGACCAAAGTCTTTTCCCCGAACATATAAGGGGGCGCGACCACAAAATCCATCAGGTCAAGGATGGTAAATATTGGAGAATGCAAGAGTTCGTGCTAGATAGCTATTCCCCCACCGAACTGACGATTTCTGAGTTGAAAGGGATAGCTACAGGATTTGGCAAGTTCACCAAGAGTTCTGCACAGGCAAAGGTTATGAATTATTCAGAAGCGATTCCTAGATTTCACAGCCTCGAACTTCGTCTAGATCAACTTGAGGCAGCTATAAAGAATGATTCAGCTATACGTGCAGATCAAATAAAGGTTGAGATAGAAGCTATTCAGAATTATCGGTGGATACTTGAAAAGTTCCAAGAGTTATCTAGAAAAGGCTTACCAATTAGGGTTTGTCATAACGATGCTAAAGCTGGTAATTGTTTGCTCTCAAAGAGAACTGGTAATTTTTTGAAGATCGTGGACCTTGATACTGTTGGGCCAGGGTATGTGATGTTCGACTTGGGAGATATGCTGCGATCTATGCTTTTCAATATTCCAGAAAATCAGGCTGATCTAGATGGGCTTTCTATAGATAAAAAGAGATTTGAATGTATTTTGAATCACTTTTTAGCCGAGTGTAGTGATTCAATCAGTGAGCTAGAGGTTGATTCATTGGCTTTTGGCGGACTCTATATGACTTATATAATGGCGGTTCGATTCCTTACAGATTACCTTAATGGTGATATTTACTACAAGACTTCAAGTCCAGAGGAAAATCTAATAAGAACTAGAAATCAGCTTAAGATCCTAGATCTTATGGTGGAATTTATACCAGCTTAAGCAATTCTATGTCTACAGGTTTTAAATAAAGATTAGTATTCTTGAACTGCTTTGAATTTTTATGTGTATATACATGGAGTATAAAGAGATATTATGAAAAGAGTAATTATGATTTTTTTGATGGTAGCCTTAGTTGCTTCCGTTACACAAATGAATGCGCAGACTTGGAAACTAGACCCCGCTCATTCCAGTATATTGTTCAGTGCAAAGCACAATGGAATTTCATTCGTCCATGGTCGCTTCGATGCTTTTGAAGGTTCAGTAAAAGGTGGGTCAAAAGAAGACTTTAGCGGAGCTGCGATTACATTCACGGCTCAGGTGGAGAGTATCAACACAAATGTTGCTCCTAGAGATAATCATTTAAGATCAGCCGATTTTTTCGATGTAGAAAATCATCCGACTTTGACTTTTGAGAGTACATCTTTCAAAAAAATGAGTGGAGATACCTATGAAGTTGTTGGTAACTTAACAATGAGAGGAACCACAAAAGAAGTGACGTTTACGGCTACTCATATTGGATCAATTAAAGGGAGAAATGGCAATGATGTGGTAGGTTTTCAGCTTAAGGGTGAAGTGGATAGAAATGAATTTGGAGTGACTGGGGCTAGTGGTTCTGTAGCACCTACTATAGCCATTGAGTGTAATATTGAAATGGCTGCTCAATAGAAAAGTTCAGGTTTTTGAATAATATTGAGGCTGCTTTTAAAGGCAGCCTTTTTTTATGTCAAGGCCGAATTGAAATGAGTAAAAACGCAGAATATTGGATTGAGCAATTAAACCTTCAAGAGCATCCAGAGGGAGGGTTTTTCGTGGAGACCTATCGTTCTAAAGAAAGGTTACACGAAAGTAAACTTCCAGACCGATACAGGACCTCAAGAGTTTTTGGGACTTCTATTTACTTTCTTCTAACCACGGAAAGCGTTTCTAATTTTCATCGATTGAGTTCGGATGAGGTCTGGCACTTCCATTATGGCGGAACAGGCAAGATTCATTTTATTGATCAACAAGGAGTTCATACAGAGCATTTGATCGGCAGCAATTTAGAAGGAGAAGAAAGTTTACAAGTAGTTATACCAAAAGGGACATGGTTTGCAGCTGAAGTAATGAGGAAGGATTTCATACTTGTAGGCTGTACAGTTTCACCTGGATTTGAATTTGAGGATTTTGAATTGGCCGGTCGCACTAAGCTATCATCCGCTCATCCTGAGCACCAAACCTTGATAGAACGCTTCACGAATAATAGTGAGTAACTCAAAGCTTAAATCAAATCAAAATTCAAATGCTTATCACAACAACTAATACAATAGACGGACACACTATCACAAAATATCATACAGTGGTAACCGGAGAAGCCATCATTGGTGCCAACTTATTCAAAGACATTTTTGCAAGTATCACTGACCTGGTTGGTGGTCGTTCAGGTACTTATGAAAGAGTACTTAGAGAAGCGAAAGATAATGCTCTCCAAGAGCTTCAATATAATGCCAAGGCTATGGGAGCCAACGGAGTAGTGGGTATAGATTTGGATTATGAAACCATCGGTCATAATAGCAGTATGCTAATGGTAACTGCCAGTGGTACGGCCGTATCATATCAAGAATAAATACACCTTCTATAGTCTAGTAGAACAAGTGTTTTCTATCTGTTAAGCCACCTTCGAGAGGGTGGCTTTTTTATTGTTCTTTTAAGATGTAAAGATCTTCTCCAGGTTTAGGTATAACATCTATCACGTTAGCTAAAACTAATTTGATCAGCGTTCTGGAAGCTACAAATTTTGGAAGCTTATTCAATTTGGCATAATCTTTCAAAGAGACTTTATTATGTTGATCAAGATAGTTCAGCAAAGCCTGTTCTTTATCACCATATGTAAATTGAATGTCCTTGTTCTTAAGCCTTCTTTGAATGATCTCTCTTACTTCTCGGCTAGCCTGTATACTTTCATCATGATGCCTTACGAAAGCTTTCCCTTTTCTTGTATTAGCGTCATCTTTAACAAAATGAGGTTTTCGTAAACTCTCGGATATGTTGAAAATGGCTACACCTTTTTTTTCAGTCATATGAAGCAATTCAACTGAGTAGTCAAGTTTAGGCCTGATCAATTCTTGAATAGCTTTCTCTATAACAAAGGCTTCGCCCTCAATATTTCTAGTGCCACTGACTATACCATTATCATCTACCCCCAATAACAATTTACCTCCTTCGGTATTGGCAAAGGCTACGATCTCCTTAACAATCTTTTCAGGATAGTTGGCTTTCTTTTTGAATTCGAGGTAAAGCGACTCGCCCTGTATTGCTAGGCTCTGAAGGTCTTGTAATGTCATTGTTACAAAAGTACTATTGCAATGCTTTAGGCATCTTGGTCTTCATCGAATTCTCCGAAATCTGGCATAGAGAACATGCTGCTTAGCAAGTCTTTGAAGCGAGTGCCTGTATCTAATGGGGATTTACTCAACTTGCTATATTCTGCTAAACCGTGTAGTAAAAATTCCATTAAGAAGAGCTTCTCTTTCTTATTAATTTTCTTGTGATGTTCATTCACGAGGTCTTCTAAACCAGGCACAGCTTTCAGTGCTTTTTCATAATTTTCATCGCTGAGGTCATTGATTAAGTCTAAGGTGTAGCCCTCCCCAAACCATTCAATAATGGACTTATAAGGGTTCTCTTTTTGCTCCTTTTTCTCTTTATC
The DNA here is from genome assembly GCA_965661435.1 of Roseivirga sp. Taxonomy (GTDB): domain Bacteria; phylum Bacteroidota; class Bacteroidia; order Cytophagales; family Cyclobacteriaceae; genus Roseivirga. The sequence goes on along the minus strand of CBFIDS010000075.1, from coordinate 36,824 downwards.
ATCTGGTTTTGGGAAATAATCAGTGAATAGTGTTCTCACTGCTTTACCCACAAGGTTATGGGCCACAATGCCGGCTCCTTCTTGTTCACCTTCATAAACCAACTCTACTTTTCCAGTAATTGCAGGAATTATACCCACAAAGTCTGAAACTCTAACATATGTCTGCTTTTCACCATTGATAAGGGCTCTTCTTTCCGAGGCACTGATCAAGTTTTCATAAGCTGAAATGGTCAATCTTGCAGAAACACCACTTTTCTCATCGACATATTCGCTGTCTCTGGCCTCAATAGCCACTTGTTCGATCAAATCTTGGGCTAATTCATTCACCACTACTAATTTCTTCTGTGGCTCCTTGATATTAGATTCCTGAACGGTGATCTGCTTAGAGATGTCTCTGGTTTTTGGGTAGTGCGTAATGATCTGGCTATCTATTCTATCCTTCAACGGAGTTACTATCGAACCTCTATTCGTATAGTCCTCTGGATTAGCAGTAAATACGAACTGGATATCTAATGGTAAACGAAGTTTAAAACCTCGAATCTGAATATCACCTTCTTGAAGGATATTGAAAAGAGCCACCTGTATTCTAGCCTGAAGATCAGGTAACTCATTGATCACGAAAATGCATCTGTGGGATCTAGGTACTAGCCCATAGTGAATCACTCGCTCATCTGAATAAGGTAGCTTTAAAGAGGCAGCTTTTATTGGGTCCACATCTCCGATCAGGTCAGCTATTGAAACATCTGGTGTTGCCAATTTCTCAGCATATCTTTCTGACCTATGAAGCCAGGTGATCTCAGTTTGATCACCATGCTGAAAAATCTGGTCTCTACCAAAACGACTCAGTGGCATTAGTGGGTCATCATTCAATTCAGAATCTTTGATCACTGGAATATATTCGTCTAGCAATTCTGTCATTTGACGAGCGATCCTAGTTTTTGCCTGACCCCTTAGACCTAAGAGATTCATATTGTGCATTGACAAGATGGCTCTTTGGATATCAGGTATAACCGTGTCTTCATATCCCCAAATGCCTTCGAAAGTAGGCTCCTTTTTCTGAAGTTTGTCGATAAGGTTATCTCTAAGTTCTTCTTTTACTGATCTGCTGGTATATCCTGCTTTTTTCAGCTCGCCCAGTGTATTTATCTTCAATAATTGATCTGCAGTCAATTCTTTATAGTCCATGCTAGAAATTTTTTCTTCGGTTGCGTTTGTAATCTTCAAATATTAAATGACCTAACCCCTTAAGGCTGCTGTAATAAGCATTTCCATTATTGGCTTTGGTGAACTCCTGTACAAACTCTTTTAAATAGGGATCTGAAGCGATCATAAAAGTAGTAACAGGGATGTTTAGTTTTCTGCACTGAGTGGCCAAGTTCAGGGTCTTATTAAGGATCTTAGGATCTAGGCCAAAAGCATTTTTATAATGCTTGATGCCTACTTTCATACAAGTAGGCTTACCGTCAGTGATCATAAAGATCTGTTTGTTCGTATTCTTTCGTCTCCTCAAGATATCCATGGCTAATTCTAGCCCCGCTATGGTATTCGTATGATAGGGGCCAACTTGAAGAAAAGGGAGGTCTTTGATCTCAATTTGCCACGCATCATTCCCAAATACGATGACATCTAAGGTGTCTTTGGGATACTTGGTAGTTATCAGCTCAGCCAAAGCCATAGCAGTTTTCTTCGCTGGTGTTATACGGTCTTCCCCATAAAGTATCATGGAGTGAGAAATATCGATCATCAGAACTGTAGAGGTCTGTGTCTTGAATTCAGTCTCATTGACCTCTAGATCATTTTCAGTCATCATGAAATCGCCAAATCCATTATTGATCTGAGCATTTCTGATCGAATCTGTCATGGCGATTTGCTGTAAGGAGTCTCCAAATTGAAAAGGCCTGCGATCTGTTCCCATTTCATCCCCGCTTCCAGAGATATTAGTTTTATGCTGGCCTTTTCCTGATTTCTTAAGTTTGCCAAAGATCTCTTCTAAGGCAGACTTTCTAATTTCTTGTCCAGTTTTACCTGTAACTTCAAATTGTCCTTCCTTATTTTCTTCACTGATGTAACCCTTGTCTTTTAGTTCATCAATGAAATCACCGATCCCATATTGACCATCAGTCATGTTATATTGATTATCTAAGTTGGTAAGCCAAGCTAAGGCTTCAGAAACATCACCACCGGTTATACTAACCAGTTGAAGGAAAATATTCAGAAGGTTATCAAAGGCAGATTCGCCTTGAGCTTTTTTAGGAATGTATTTAGAGAAGCGATATCCTTTCATGAGTTCTTACACAACGCACCTGTCATAAAATTGGTTTAACTTAATCCGAATTCGATCCGAAGAATTATTTCTAACGGATGCTAATTGTTCCTTTTCGAATTAAAGGTCGTTATTAACCTGAAGATCATAAAAGATAAGACCATAGCAACATTGGCCCAGTCAAAATATTCTGAATTAACGGAAATAGAGTTGATCGAGAAGTCGAAGGAGAATCCTGATTTTTTTAAATCTCTTTATGAAAATTATTATGAACAGATCTTTAGGGTTGTTTTTACAAGAGTTCAGGATGTTGAATTGACAGGAGAGATTACCGCAGTTGCTTTTAGTAAAGCATTGGCCAATTTGGAGAAATTCAAATTTAAAGGGTTTCCATTTTCAGCTTGGCTGACGAGAGTAGCCATCAATTGTTGCTATGATCATTTTCGAGCTAAAAAGAAGAACCGAACCGTAACTCTAGAAGATTATACTAGTCATGATCTGGCTTTCGAGATAGAGTTAGAAGATAACGATAAAGAACTTTGGTTAGCTATGCTTCCGGAGGTTTTAGAGCTATTGAAACCCAAAGACCTAGAGTTGATCGAGTTAAGGTTTTTTGAGTCTAAGAGTTTTGCGGAGATTGCTTATATCTTAGATATCACAGAGGGTAATGCCAAAACCAGAACTTATAGGGTTCTAAAGAGAATGAAAAAGCATTTTAAATCAAGTGCCAAATGAGGTACAAATTTGTAAAAAAAGGAAAGAAGCTCTCTTCAGCTGATGTCAAAAGTCAGATGAATTTTAGCACTATGGCAGCCAATGCTAAGGGGTTGGTTGGGGCTAAACTTTCTTCAGCTGCACTCACTGGCGGAATAACGGTTAAAGCCGTTATTGTCAGCACAGTTAGTGTTGCTATCCTGGTTACTTCAAGTGTAGTGGTTTATCAGGAATTTAATTCTGTTGACCCCATCGAGCAAGTCATAGAGGAATCTCCCATCATTGAAGAGCAACTACAGACTTCAGATACTCTTTTAGTGGAGGATGACCCAGTAGAAGAAACTGTTAAGGTTTTAGCTAAAGAGCCTATGGTTGAAGAAGAACCAAAGCCTGTTGAAGAAAAGGTTGAGGAGCAAGCTAAAACTCCTGCTCGAACTGAACCAAAACCTGAGCCAAAAGCCAATCAACCTGTGCCTCAATATTTTGAGGAAGAGGAAGAAGATCCGCTTTTATATGAAGATGTTATCGTAAAGGCATTTCCATTACCTGATAGATCTACTTTTATGAAGCATATCAATGATCATTTAAAGTATCCTGAAATCCATATTGCTGATTCAATTCAAGGACATGTTGATGTGCGTTTTAAGGTAAATAAAATGGGTAAAGTAGACGACTTCAAGATCAGCAAGTCTTTAGGTGAGGCATTCGATCAAGAAGCGATTCGTGTCATTGAGTCCTATAACAGTTGGAAGCCTGCTACCTATAATGGTGAGGCAGTTGATAGTTATTTAAAACTTACGGTCATTTTTCAAATTCAAAAGTAGATGTATTTTGGATCTTTAAATTCATTTTAATAACAATGCCTAATCTATTATTTGGGCTATTCACTAAGCCTAAGGTGTGTAGAATTTATCTAAAATAGAATAAAACTGTAAGGACGGAGAATTACCGTCCGCAAGTAATGTTAGCTGGTAGTCCAGTATAAATAGCCTTTGTAAACGAAGGCTATTTTCATATATTCCTTAGGAAAATGAAGGGAGTGTGGTAAAATATTCTATCAAGGATCTGGAGAAGTTCACGGGCATTAAGGCTCACACAATCAGAATTTGGGAACAGCGTTATCAGCTACTCACTCCAAAACGTACTGAGACGAATATTCGATATTACGATGAAGAGCAGCTAAAATACTTGCTGAATGTAACATTGCTAGTTGAATATGGATTTCGAATCTCTCAGATATGTGCCATGTCAGAGGAAGATTTTATTAGGGAGTTAAAGATCGTAGCAAGTAGAGGCTTGAATTCTAAGGAAGATAATCAATTGAATGGAGCCATCAACGAATTGGTATTATCAATGCTTGAACTCGATGAGAACCGTTTCGATAAGATCGTTAGCAGTAGCTTATTACAACGAAGTTTTGAAGAGACCATAATTAAAATCATCTATCCATTTTTAAAGAGAATAGGGGTGATGTGGAGAATAGGGGAGGTTTCCACCGCTCAAGAACATTTTATTTATCAACTCATTCGTCAAAAGATCATTGTAGCCATTGATGCACTTATAGAAAGGAAAAAGTCTCAAGAGAAATACCTCCTTTTCTTGCCTAAGTCAGAATTCAGTGATCTGTTAATTCTTTTGTTTACTTATATCTTAAAGAGTAGAGGAAAACAGTGTATTTACTTAGGTGCAGATATTCCATTCAAAGATTTAAGACAGGTGACTGAAATCACCAATCCCGATGTGCTTTTTACATTTGTTAAGGCACCCGCATCTAAGATAGATACTCAGGCCTATATTTATGAATTATCTGAGAAATTCGAAGAACGTCAGATTCTCATTAGTGGCAATCCTTATTTCATGGATGAGTTAGAATATCCAAATAATGTACTTTTGATATTAGAAGTAGAAGACCTTATAGAAATGTTAGCGGACTAAATATCGTTTAATCGGTAGATTTATTTATATTCCCTAAATTTTTAGTCATGGGTCAAAGGTCAATACTCATCGGTTGCTTATTAGTTGCCTTAATGGCATGCTCTTCTGAAAACAAAATTGATTATTTGCTTGGTGAGTGGTATAACGAATCTATTAGAGTCGATATCAACGCATTAGAAGGAGAAGCAGATTCAGTTTTTAGTGTTCCTGCAGGGCAATGGGAAAATATGCTTCAAATACAGCCGATCGTTACAACATACAAATCCGATGGGACTTATGAGTCTGTTTACACGGATTTAGAAGGAGAGTTTCTTCAGAAGTCAAATGGTGAATGGGAGCTGGAAGGTGACTCATTATATCTCACACTACAAGGTCAAACCACAGGTTATTATTTTGAATGGAGGGAAGGGAAAGGACTTTTTGAAGGATATTTGGATTGGGACATAGATGGCAATACAGATGACTTTTATTCTGGAATACAGATAAAAAGATAGATCAACATTAACCAAATCAAATTACTATGGATTTTTCAGCTATTAATTGGCTAGCAGTTATAGTATCTGCAGTCGCATTTTTTGCATTAGGCGCCATTTGGTATGGCCCACTTTTCGGTAAAACTTGGCAGAAAGGAGTAGGTCTTTCAGATGAAGAAATCAAAAGCGCTAATATGGGTAAGCTCTTCGGTTCAGCCTTTATTTTTGCATTGATCATTTGTGTAGGTATGGCAATTTTCTTTTTCGGTTTTGGAACAGATCCGGAAAACCCAATGGATACTGGTATGGGAGCTATGTACGGGCTTATGACAGGAATTTTCTTTATTCTGCCTTCTACTTGTATGAATTATCTTTTTGCTAGAAAAAGTGCTCCCTTGATGATGATAGATTCTTTCTACCATATCATTGCTTATACATTAGTAGGGGTCATATTAGGCGCTTGCCAATAAACCTTCCTAATTGCCCATTATAACTTTTATGGTCGGCAATGATTTTTAATTCATATGCTTTGAACCATTTCTAAATAAAATTTCGTTCAGTGGGCTAGGGTCAAACTCTTTTAGAGTTATTTTAGTTAAACGCTTATGATATCAGGTACAGTCAATAAAAAACCACTATCGCCTCAAAATTACCATCAAGGATTCGAAGAAGCCATTGAGGAATTTGATCGATTTGAACAAGTGAAGAAAAGGTTGAATCAGATCAAGGCGTATCAGCAACTAAAGAAAGGCCAAGCATTCTTAGACCTTATAGAGGCAGCTTAAAAGTCTAGAGGAGATCTTAATCCTGATTCTGGAAAATCACTTTTCACAATTTTTGATTCTTTGGCCCTTGGTTCAATGAACTCTGGGGCCTCAAAGCCGTATCGAGAGGCCATTACCTGATATACCTCTTTTCTATTTGGGTGATCATCACTAACTAGGTTCTTGACCAATTTTCCTGAAAAGCCTTTATTAATGAATTCAGAGATTATAGTGATGACATCATCTCTATGAATGTAATTAACAGGGGTATGCCCTCCTCTCACCTTTTTTCCAGCAAACCATTTTCCGGGAATCCTGTCATCACCCATTAGGCCACCACATCTTAGAATCAGTAGATCACGATCGACTTTATTGATCTCTTCCTCTCCTTGAACAACAGCTTTTGTTGAGCCATTATTTAAATCTGCTAGAGTATCAGTTGTTACCACTTGATTGATATTTGGGTAAAATGAAGTGGAGCTGATAAAAATAACCTTTCTGATTTCGGAATTTTGAATTTGTCTATTCAAGAATTTGATCTGATTGGTATAATGCTCAGGAGGATGCGATCTGCTCTTTGGTGGAATATTGATAAATAGTAAGTCAGTTTTAAAGAGCTCATCATATGCCTTGTCCTTTGGTTCTGGATCAAGATTTAGCAAAACCGGAGTTATGCCTTCAGCTTTTAAAAGTTGAACTTTTTCACCTGAAGTAGTACTTCCTGTTATTTGGTGTCCTACTTCTATTAGCTTTTTAGCCAATGGAAGTCCGAGCCAACCACAACCAATGATTCCTATATGCATTATTGAGGAGTCAATACAGATTCAGCTATTTCCTGATAGTAATTTTCGTAGAGGGGAAGAATTTTCTCGATATCAAATTCCTTTGCCCTATTCAAAGCGTTGGTCTTAAAACTGCTTAAGTTTTCTTCACTTAAGACATGCAAAGCATTTTTAGTCATGGATTCAATATCTCCTACTTTAGAAGTGAATCCTGTTACTCCATCTATGTTTAGTTCAGGTATACCACCTGCATTAGAAGAGACTACCGGCACTTCACAAGCCATTGCTTCTAAGGCTGCAAGACCAAAACTTTCTTTCTCAGAAGGCATAAGGAAAAGGTCTGCTACCGACAACACTTCTTCAACCTGCTCTAATTTCCCTAAGAAACGAACTTCTTCATATATGTCCAATTCTCGGCAAAGTCCTTCTATAAGACCTCTGTCTGGCCCGTCTCCAACAAGTAATAATCTGGCAGGGATTGTCTCAGAGATCTTTTTGAAAATTTTAACTACATCTTCTACTCTCTTTACTTTTCTGAAGTTGGAGGTGTGAACAATGAGTTTTTCTCCATTCGGACAAATTGCTAATTTGAAGTGATCCTTTCTTTGACGTTGAAATTTGTCCAGATCGATAAAGTTTGGAATCACTCGAATATCTCTGGTGATATTGAAATGCTTGTAAGTATCGTTTTTTAGGTCTTCAGATACGGCAGTAACTCCATCAGATTGATTGATGCTATAGGTAACTACTGGTTCGTAAGAAGGGTCTTTTCCAACAAGTGTAATGTCAGTTCCATGTAGGGTAGTCACAACAGGTATCTCAATTCCCTCAGACTTTAATATCTGTTTTGCCAAGACAGCTGCAGATGCATGTGGAATAGCATAATGTACATGAAGTAAGTCGAGTTTCTCGTTCTTTGCCACATCTACCATTTTACTAGCTAATGCCAACTCATAGGGCGGATATTTGAATAAAGGGTAAGACCTAATATTCACTTCGTGGTAGAAAAGATTTTCATTGAAAAAATCTAGTCTCGTAGGTTGGGAGTAGGTGATGAAATGTATTTCATGACCTTTTTTTGCCAATCCCTTTCCTAATTCTGTTGCAACAACTCCACTACCTCCAAAGGTGGGGTAGCATACAATTCCGATCTTCATTTTCTATTCGCTTGAGAAGTTAACTCCCAAAGTGTATCTAAGGTTCCAAAATAGATTGGTAGACTATGTCTTGGATCCTTGTTCGGATGTTTTCTTCAATAAGTTTGAAGTTTTCACTATCAGGGTAAGTTCGATTACAAAGAAAAACAAAGACAAGGTCTTCTGTAGGATCTGCCCAAATAGAAGCACCGGTAAAGCCGGTATGACCGAAAGTACTCGCGGATGCATATTTACTAGTAGGACCATCTTCCGTGCCGGTAATTGGTTTGTCCCACCCTAAACCCCTTCTGTTTTCCATGTTTTGAGCCGCTGTAAAAATAGGAACAGTCCAAGGTTCGAAATATCTTTCTCCACCATACTCACCCATTTGTAAATTCATCTGAAGCATAACGGCCAGATCGGTTGCATTGCTGAACAAACCAGCATGACCTGCAACGCCTCCCATAAGTGTTGCATTCTGATCGTGTACATCGCCACAGACAATAGTGTTTCTGAAGTATTCATCTACTTCCGTTGGAGCAATGTCTTGATATAGACCTTTCTCTTTAGGCTTGTACATGGTTCTATTCATTCCTAATGGTTGATAGAACTCTCTGATCAAGTAACCCTCAATAGGCTCTTTAATGATCTCTTCAACAAGCCTAAAGATCAGGCTATAGCCGAGGTCGGAGTATAAATATTCATAATGGTCTTTGTCTTTAGGGAATTCTCGTAAATCGGAATCAATGGTCCATCGCCAGATTGAATCTGATAAAGCAATTGGTAGATCGTAATCTTGTATTCTATAATTATGATTCGGACCAGGAGCATCATTGAAGTAGGAAATATCAAGCTGACCACCATCTACAGTTTTCTCCCAAAAAGGAATGTATGGTTTCAAACCTGCCTGATGTGTTAGAATATCTTTGATCAGTAAATCCTCCTTATTGCTTCCTCGGAGTTCGGCAACGTAACTTCCAATTGTTCTATTTATATCTAACTTTTTTTCATCATAAAGCTTCATGACAATCTGTGTGGTTGCGGCCACTTTGGTTACCGAAGCGATGTCGTAAATGGTTTCGTCATTGATGGCTCGTTTCTCATCGTATGTCTGGAAACCGTAATTCTTATTGTAAACTATCTTACCTTTTCTTGCTATTAGGAACTGAGCACCGGGGGTAGCTTTTTCTTGAATAGTATATTCAATCAGAGCATCGATCTTTTTTAAAGAATCTAGACTCATTCCTACTTCGTTGGGGGATCCGTAGGATAATCTACTTGTGGTTAGCGTTTTTATACCCGTCCCGGCTTTAAATGAGGTTCCCGCTGAAACGGGAAGCTTGCCTTCAGCTTTTATAGCTCCAAAGATGATCTGAGGGACAATAGACTGAGTAACCTCATTATTCTCATAAGTGCAGATGATATTTTGAACGCCTTCGAAGTATTTCAAAGAGTACGCATTACCCATAACAACCACTATGACTTGAGTCTTCTCTTGCAATGATTTTAACCATTGAACTTGTTCGCTATTAACACCATGTTGATTTCTTGGTGAGTTGGTTATCCCTTGAACGGCAACAAAAATCTGATCGAATTGGGCAAGTGAATCAGAGGCAGCTGAGTCGAATTTGTCAAAATCTAAATGAGCCACCTTAGCGTATTTGTCGAGATACTTTTGAAAAATGGACGCATCTCCTTCGCCTAGGCTAATGGACGCCATTTTCTTCTCTTTCAATTGAATGGTTGGTATCAATTGATCAGAATTATCGACAACGGTAATAGCTTTCTGATATAAGATGCGATTCAAATATTTTGCGTAATCATTGTTAATGCGCTTGGTAAGGTTTGAAGTTGCAATAGGTTCTTGATCATTTAGACCAAACCAGTATTTAGCCAAAAGAATCTTCATCACTCTTTGATCAAGGTCGGACTGATTTAACTCACCTTTCTTTATTGCTTTTTGAATCTGTTTGATGGCTTTAGGAACATCAAGTGGGAATAAGATAACATCGTTTCCTGCCTGAAGAGCCTTGACATCAGCTTCTCCTGCATCGTAATACTTAGCCACACCCTGCATATTCATAGCATCGGTAAAAGCCAAACCTTCGAATTTCATTTCATTTCTAAGCAGATCTGTAACCACATTTTTCGATAAGGTAGTAGGCTTATTTTTGGCGCTGTCGAAAGCAGGAACTTGAAGGTGCGCGACCATCACGCTCATTAAGCTGTCTTTCATCAGTTTTTGAAATGGATAGAGCTCAGTGTCTGTAAGTCTTTCTATCGAATGTGTGATCACAGGGAGGTCGTAATGCGAATCTACTCCTGTATCGCCATGACCGGGAAAGTGTTTGGCATTGGCCATTATTCCATGATCTTGAAGCCCTTTCATATAAGCAATACCTCTTTGAGCAACCTCTTCTTTGTTCTCTCCAAAAGAACGATAACCAATTACAGGGTTATTAGGATTAACATTCACATCGACTACCGGTGCAAAATTGATGTGCATATTCAGTAAGTGAAATTGGTTAGCCACCTCATTACCCATTTCATATATCCATTTCTTGTCTTGTATGGCACCCAATGTCATCTGCTTTGGAAAATCATAGACGCTATCTAATCGCATACCGATTCCCCATTCTGCATCCATGGCTATAGATAGTGGTACTTTTGCTAGTTCTTGGTATTCATTATTGAGTCTAGCCTGACGGTATGGTCCACCTTGGAAGAAAATGAGACCACCAATGTTATACTCCTGAATAAGGCTTTTGATCTCCTCAACGTGTTTTTGGTCTCTATTAGAGTAAGCCGCAACCATGAAAAGCTGCCCCAACCTTTCTTCAGGGGTGAGTGCTTGAAAAACACTATCTGCCCACTCCATCTGTGCAATAGTGTCTATCTTGTGATAAAACTTTTGCGCAGTACAATTAAGTACTGTGAGAGCAATTAAGCTTAGAATCAGGGTAACTTTTTTGAACATGAAGGCGTTAGGCTTTTAGTAAGAGCAAATAAACTATATTTTTACGTATTAACAGAACGCTAGCGAAGCAGCTTAAGATATAATGAAATTACCCGGATTAATTAAAAAACCTAGATATCAAAAATTTCACCTCGAGCCTAGGTACTATGATCCTATTAAAGAGGACATAGAAAACCGTACGTCTAAGATCAAGGCTGAATTGGGCTTATTAGATAATGATAATCTGGATGCTGGTTATCGCTCTCAAATAGAAGGTTCTTTCAGGAAAAACATGAAGCATGCTACCGGTAGCGGTGTAGATCAAACAGTAGTACTTAGATTGATCATTATGATTGCTCTGGTATTTATGATCGGAGGGTATGTTTACATAGGTGTTGAGATCTTTTATCTGTTATTACTCTACGTTCCGTTTTATCTTTGGAGGCGATTCAAAAAATAAGGCCTCAACGGATGTCAGATATCATAAAGTTACTTCCTGATAACATAGCTAATCAGATTGCAGCCGGTGAAGTAGTTCAACGCCCCGCTTCTGTGGTAAAGGAGTTATTGGAAAACTCTATCGATGCAGAATCGACAGAGATCAAACTCATCATTAAGGAGTCTGGCAAATCACTTATTCAGGTAGTAGACAATGGTCTAGGAATGTCTCATATCGATGCGCGCATGTGTTTTGAGAGGCACGCTACCTCAAAAATCAGTTCCAGCGAAGACCTTTTTGCGATTAAAACGATGGGCTTTCGAGGAGAAGCAATGGCCTCAATTGCAGCTGTAGCTCAGGTTGAACTAAAATCAAGAAGAGAAGAAGATGAACTAGGTGTCCAAATTGAAATTGAGGCATCTGATGTAAAGAAACAAGAGCCTACTTCTATTCCTGTAGGTACCTCAACCTGTGTAAAGAATCTTTTTTTTAATGTTCCCGCTCGAAGAAACTTCTTAAAATCTAATGCCGTAGAAATGCGACATATCGTGGATGAATTTCATCGTGTTGCATTGGCTAATCCTCAGGTTTCTATGTCGCTTTATCAAAGTGATCTGGAGATGTATAAACTCGCAGGAGGGAAGCTGAGCAAACGAGTGGTAGGTATTTTCGGTAAAAAATACCAAGACCAAATGGCGGCTTGCGAAGAAGAAACAGAGTTGATGAAGGTTTATGGTTATGTTGGTAAGCCTGAGTTTGCCAAAAAGACAAGAGGTGAGCAGTTCTTCTTTGTCAATAACCGCTACATCAAGAGCAATTACCTCAATCATGCAGTAATGACTGCATTTGAAGGACTCCTACCCGATAATAGTTATCCTTTTTATACACTCTTTATTGAAATTGATCCTAAGCACATAGATATCAATGTGCATCCTACTAAAACTGAGATCAAGTTCGATGATGAAAGAACGGTTTACGCTGTGATCAGGGCAGCGGTGAGACAGGCCATCGGAACACACAATATAGCTCCAGCAATAGATTTTAGCCATGATGTGAATTTTAGCAGTTTTGCACCAACCGATAATAGAGCAGAAAGAACAAATTCAGCAGATAGAGATTATTCACAGTTCAAAACTTTTGAGAAGCATCAGAATGTGAGTCATTGGGAAAAGCTTTATGAAGGACTTAGAACAGAGATTTCTCAAGAAGAAGAGTCTAACCAACAGATGGAGATTCATCCTGAATCTAAAGGAACCATCACTTTGGGCAGTGCAGCCAATACTTCGAGCGAACAAATTCCTATTAAGCCTGATCACTCCTATTTCCAGATCCACAAAAGATACATTGCTACCCATGTGAAATCGGGTTTGATGATAATAGCTCAACAACCTGCGCATGAAAGAATCCTTTATGAGAAGTTTTTGGCCCAAATATCCCATAGGTCTGGTGCTTCTCAACAAGCACTTTTTCCGCAATCAGTTAAGTTGAATGCATCTGATTTTTCACTGGTTCAAGACATTCAGCTTGAGCTCAATGCCATTGGATTTGAGTTCTCGGATTTTGGCAATAACTCTATTGTAATTAATGGGGTGCCGGCTGACCTCAAATCTGTAAATGAGAAAACATTATTTGAGGGCTTTATAGAACAGTTTAAACTAAATCAGTCTGAATTGAGTATATCAAATGACGAGAATATTGCCAGAGCCATTTCAAAACGTTCGGCAATTAAGGAAGGGGTTAGTTTGAACAAGGAAGAGATGACTTCATTGATCGATCAATTATTCGCTTGTCAGAGTCCTAATTATTCTCCTGATGGAAAAAAGACGACCTTCATTCTCGAATTAGAAAAAATAGACCAGTTTTTTAACTAGTATTTATGTTTGGAAGACTTACACCCCTTGTTAAGAATTTACTGATCATCAACGTTGGTATTGCATTAGCACAGATACTTTTTAGAATAGATCTTGGAGACTATTTCGGACTGTATTATATCTCGGCTCCGGAATTCAAGCCTTATCAGTTTATTACCTATATGTTTCTCCATAGTACCACAAGCATGTGGCATATTTTTGGAAACATGTTCGCTCTTTTCATTTTCGGCCCTCTTTTAGAGCAGTTCTTAGGGCCAAAGAAGTTCTTGTTGCTTTATATGATAACTGGTATTGGTGCAGGCCTTTTCTATACTGGCGTCAATTATATAGAAGTAAGAGGTGTTCAACGCGATGTTGAAGCTTATATTCAAAATCCAACTGCAGATGATTTTAATAGATTGTTGATCAATCATAATAAGAAATTTTTTGGTCCTCAGATCTATGACTTCGTGGATGATTATTCAAGGAATGAGAATTCTGAGCGTCTAAAATCTCAGTCGGTTCAATTGGCTCAACAGCTTTATGATCTTTATGGAAAATATAATATGGTAGGTGCTTCAGGAGCTGTGTTTGGTATCTTAGCGGCTTTCGCACTGTTTTTTCCCAATACCGAACTTTTCCTGTTATTTATCCCTTTCCCTATCAAGGCAAAATATCTGGTAACCTTCTATATTTTGTACGAAGTGTACTCAGAGTTGCAAAGAGCGCCAGGCGATAATGTTGCTCACCTGGCCCATATTGGAGGGGCTCTGATCGCCTTTTTTATGGTTAGGTATTGGAAACAACAAAGAAAGGATTTCTACTAGCATGAACAGTATACTCGAAGATTTTAAGAGAGCTTTTAGAACTGGGAATGTTCTATATCAGATCATCATTATTAATGTGGTGATTTTCATCTTTATCGGTGTCTTGGGGGTGATTTTGACCTTAGCTGGAGAAAGATATGCTTATGAATTAGCCACAAGATATTTATCCCTTCCTGCAAATCCAGAACAACTATTAGTTCAGCCTTGGACAATCATTACTTACTTTTTTTTACACAAAGGATTCTTTCATATTCTTTGGAATATGCTCTTTATGTTTTGGTTCGGAAGGATCATTTCAGAATATCTCGGGCAGAATAAATTATTAGGATTATATGTTTGGGGTGGAATAGGAGGAGGATTGCTGTATATTTTGGTGTATAACCTCTTACCTTATTTTTCTGGAGTTGTAGATAATTCTTTTTTACTAGGTGCTTCTGGTGGAGTATTTGCCATAGTGGTTGGCGCTGCTACTTTCCAGCCTAATTTTACCGTACACCTGTTACTTTTGGGGCCAGTTAAGCTCAAATATATAGCGGCCTTTTCGGTTGTACTTTCTTTTCTGCAATCTACAGGGAGTAACGCAGGCGGAGAGATCGCTCATTTAGGAGGAGCATTGGTTGGTTATATGATGATCACTCAACTGCAAAAAGGAAATGATTGGAGTATTCCAGTCGCTAAATTTATTATTTGGGCGAAAAGCTTACTCAGTCCTCAGCCTAAAATTCGTGTTTCTTATAAGAGTGAAAAAGCTAAAAGTAGCTCAACTCGAACTAAATCGACCAAAGCCAAAACCAAACCATCAGCTAAAGAGGTAACGCCTCAAAATGAGATCGATGATATCTTAGATAAGATATCTGAAAAGGGTTATGATGCTTTAAGTAAATCTGAAAAACAAAAGCTTTTCAACGCGAGCAAGGACTGACCCCTCTGGTCTTCAACCATCTCCCCATTTAAAGGTAGAACTAAGTCTAACCAGTAAACTTTTTTCAGGACCAGTCACTTAAAACTTTCGCACGAAATAATTCTAAGGAGGGGTTAGGGGGGGCTAACTTTTATTCGCCAACTGCCCACAAGCCGCATCAATATCTTTCCCTCTACTTCTGCGCACATTAACTATAATACCTTTGGCTTCAAGAATACGTTGGTACATTTCAAGACTGGCAGGATCTGCTTGTTGGTATTCACCATCGTCAATAGGATTGTATTCAATGATGTTTACCTTGGAAGCAACCTTCCCACAGTATTTTGCTAGTGCTTTGGCATGGCGCTCATCATCATTAATGCCTTTCCAAACGACATACTCAAAGGTCACTTTTCGGTTGGTTTTTTGATGCCAATACTGAAGTGATTCAGCTAATTCAGCCAAGTCACTTTTTTCATTGATAGGCATCATTTTGCTTCGTGTCTCATCAATTGCGGAGTGAAGTGAGACCGCTAGATTGAACTTCACCTCATCATCAGCCAACTGCTTGATCATCTTGGGAATTCCAACAGTCGAAAGTGTGATCCGTTTAGGGGACATCCCTAATCCTTCCGGAGAAGTGATCTTTTCGATGGATTCCAGCACATTTTTGTAATTCAATAAGGGTTCACCCATACCCATATAAACAATGTTGGTCAAGGGCCTTTCAAAATACAACTCACCTTCTTCTTTGATAGCCACAACCTGATCATAGATCTCATCGGCATTGAGGTTACGCATGCGTTTGAGTTTCCCAGTGGCGCAGAAATGGCAGTTCAGGCTACATCCTACTTGTGAAGAGATACAAGCAGTAATTCTAGAACCCGTAGGAATTAAAACAGATTCAACGGTCATATCATCATGAAGCTTGACAGCATTCTTGATTGTACCGTCACTGCTTCGCTGCATTTCATCTACCCTAATATGATTGATTGCAAAATGCTCCTTCAGTAAGTCTCTAGTTTGAAGCGAGATATTGGTCATCTGGTCGAAATCTTTGGCTGACTTCTTCCATAGCCATTCGTAAACCTGCTTTGCCCGGAATTTCTTATCTCCAATGGAAATAAAAAATTCTTCTATCTCAGCTAAACTAAGTCTACGGATATCCCTTTTGGATGCAACATCTTTCTCCATGCTTCAAAGTTATTTGATTATTTGTCTTGCAAGAATTTATTGAGTTGTTCCGCAATAGAATCGGGCATTTTACTCACTTTTCTTTCATTATAATTGTAAAAAGCTATTCCCGTTTTACCTAAAGCAATCTGTTTATCCGCTTTTGAAAGCTTGTAGTACAGTTCCATACTCTTAGCACTAAGATCTCCAAGAAAGATTTCAGCTTTTAATCTATCACCATGAAATCCTTCCCCTTTATATTGAATTGCTGTATCTACTTGAATTGTACCAATACCATCAATGTTCAATTCATTAGTATAGCCTAAAGATTTATAGAACTGATAACGAGCTTCATGCATTAAAGAGAGTACGCTATCATTTCCCAGATGACCACCATAATTAATGTCTGAAATACGGATGTTTAATATTGTTTCAAAGATTTTGGTTGAAGGGAGTTCTATTTTGATTCTGGCCATGATTTGACAAATCTAGGACAAAATGTCCGATTCAAGCCTTCTTGAGAGCTTTTTTCGGTCATTATTTCCGAATTTTTCAGTTGGATTGTGTTTTGAAGTATCCGTTTTGTCGAAAGACTTGAAAGAGAAAAAACATCAAAATGGATTTAAAGAAATATACAATCAAATCACAGGAGGCTATTCAAAAGGCTGCCGAGATTGCTGCTGGAAATCAGCAGCAGGCCATTGAGCCATGTCATCTTTTGAAGGCAATCCTTTTATCAGATGAGAATGTGATCTCATTTCTGATCAAGAAATTGGGAGTAAACAGGGGCCAACTTGAGCCTAAGTTGGATGAAATTATAAATGCATATCCTAAGGTAAGTGGTCAACAGCCTTACTTGTCTAATGATGGCCATTCTGCTCTTACCAAAGCCTTAGACTTTTTGAAAGAGTTTAAAGATGAGTATGTAGCCATTGAGCATATAGTACTCGGTTTACTTGAAGGCAAGGAGAAGACAGCTTCATTAATGAAGGAAGTCGGTTTTTCGAAAAAGGATCTGATTGTTGGAATCAAAGAATTGCGTGGAGGGAACAGAGTCACTGATCCAAATGCTGAATCTAAATATCAATCATTGGAAAGGTATTCGAAGAACCTGAACCAAATGGCCAAGGATGGAAAGATCGATCCGGTGATAGGTAGAGATGAAGAGATCAGACGAGTATTGCAGATTCTTTCCAGAAGAACAAAGAACAACCCCATGCTCATTGGTGAACCAGGTGTGGGTAAAACCGCTATTGTCGAAGGAATGGCCCAGCGAATAGTAGAAGGTGATGTGCCCGAGAACCTGAAATCAAAGACTTTGATCTCGCTAGATATGGGCTTGCTCGTAGCTGGCGCGAAATATAAAGGTGAATTCGAAGAGCGCTTGAAAGCGGTGATCAAAGAAGTACAGGATTCGGCTGGAGAGATCATTCTCTTCATCGATGAGATCCATACCTTGATCGGTGCTGGGGGAGGCGAAGGTGCAATGGACGCAGCAAACTTATTGAAGCCAGCCTTGGCCAGAGGTGAACTGCATGCGATTGGTGCAACCACCTTGAAGGAGTATCAAAAACACATCGAAAAGGATAAGGCGCTAGAAAGAAGATTCCAGACGGTAACCGTAGATGAGCCGAATCAGGAAGATGCCATTTCTATTCTTCGAGGAATCAAGGAAAAGTACGAAATACACCACGGGGTACGAATTCAAGATGATGCGGTAATCGCTGCGGTAGAACTTTCTACCCGCTATATCTCTGATCGATTCTTACCCGATAAAGCCATTGACCTAATGGATGAGGCGGCTTCTAAACTCAGAATTGAGATAGATTCGCTTCCTGAAGAATTGGACGAACTCAATCGTAAGATCATGCAATTGGAGATCGAGCGTGAAGCTATTCGAAGAGAGAAAAACAAGGATAAAGAAGCTATACTTTCAAAGGAGATCGCTGAGCTTTCTGAAAAGCGAGACGGACTAAAAGCCAAGTGGGAAGAAGAGAAAGAAGTGATACTTGGCATTCGCCAAGCGAAGGAGAATATTGATAAATACAAATCTGAAGCTGAACGAGCTGAGCGTGAAGGAGACTTCGGTAGAGTAGCTGAGATCAGGTATGGAAAGATCACTGAGGCAGAGCAAAAGCTTGAGGAGTTCAAGACTAAAATGAAAGAAATGCAAGGGGAGAAATCCTTGCTGAAGGAAGAGGTCGACTCAGAAGACATCGCAGAGGTAGTCGCTAAGTGGACGGGCATTCCTGTTTCAAAGATGCTTCAATCCGACAGAGATAAACTCTTGAAGCTAGAAGAAGAACTTGGAAAAAGAGTTGCCGGGCAAAAGGAAGCTATTGGTGCGCTTTCCGATGCGGTTCGAAGAAGTAGGGCGGGCTTGCAAGATCCTAAAAGACCTATTGGCTCTTTCATCTTCTTGGGAACGACTGGTGTAGGTAAGACAGAGTTGGCGAAAGCCTTAGCGGAATATCTTTTCAATGACGAGAACAATATGGTGCGAATCGATATGTCTGAATATCAGGAGCGCCACGCGGTGTCTAGACTTATTGGAGCGCCTCCAGGCTATGTAGGATATGATGAAGGCGGTCAATTGACTGAAGCGGTTCGAAGAAAGCCATATTCCGTCATATTGCTAGACGAGATCGAGAAGGCACATCCAGATGCATTCAACATTCTACTCCAAGTATTGGACGATGGACGGCTGACTGACAACAAAGGTCGTTTGGCCAACTTTAAGAACACCATCATCATCATGACCACTAACATAGGTTCTGGGTTGATCCAAGAGAATTTTGAGAAGATCAATGAGGAGAATGTGTTGGAAGTGATCGATGAAACCAAGATGCAAGTGTTTGATATGCTGAAGAAGTCAGTGAGACCAGAATTCCTGAACAGAATTGACGAGACCATCATGTTCATGCCACTGAACAAAGAAAATATTCGTCAGATCGTGCGCATCCAGTTCGGACTGATTCAAAAGCAACTGAAGGAAAACGGTATTGAAATTGAAGCTACGGATGAAGCCTTAGACTACTTAGGGGAATTAGGTTGGGATCCTCAATTTGGAGCGAGACCATTGAAGCGAGTGATTCAACGCAAAGTGCTCAATGAACTTAGCAAGCAGATCCTTTCAGGAGAAGTGCAAAGAGACTCAGTCGTAAGTGTAGACCTTGGTCCTGATAAAGAGATTGAGTTTGAGAATATTGAAAAGGTAGAGGAGTTATAACTACTCCTAACCCCTTCTTTAACAGAAGGGGATTTGGTGTGTCCAATCGATAAAATTTTGGAATAATTTTTATAAGAATGAATCTTATTCTCTTCGTTTTTAAGGAGGAGTTAGAGGTGGTAAAACAAAAGGCTCTGGGTTTTCCAGAGCCTTTTGTTTAATGTCTAAGTACTAATCTCTACTTAATAAGAACTCACTACTTTGCCTTCAACCACTCTGATCTTCTTCTCTCAGCGGTGGTATTGGCATTTTCATCCCAAGCGGTTCTCATACTATTGCTAGAAGTTAAGGTAACCGTTTTAGTCATTTCTTGACCCCATCTAATGATGACCACTTGTACTTGATCTCCTGGTTTTTTTCCACTGATCAATTCATCAACATTTCTTCCTTGAAAGTCAGACATCATAGTTCCATTGACACTGATGATCTTATCTTCTCGAGCAATGCCTGCCTTATAAAATGGAGAACTGACTAGTGTGTTTCCAGATATTTCACCCAGACCATTTCTCACTCTTACAGAGGTACCAAGTGTAGCTGTGTTTGGTGAAGGGTTTTCAAAGGTTACTCCCATTTGATTGAAAAGACTTACATAATCTGGCATCTCAGAATTGAAGATATGCTTGCCAAAGAATTCATTGGCGAAAGTTACTCCTGCATACTCCCCTAATCGAGCTTCTAAGTCTCGCACGCTATAAGGTATTTCTTTAGATCCATGGGTATTCCACACATGTTCCATGTAGCCATCAAGGGTCAATCCTTTATCCATAGTTCTCAAAGACATATCTAATGCCAAGCCTAAAACTGAGCCATAGGTATAGTAAGAGATGAAAATGTTCGAATTATTATCTGGGTCGATTGAGCTGGCCGCATCGACAAATGGAGCTCTGTAGCTCATTTCAATAGGTGTATGATATTTTCTGCCCGGTGCATTCATCACATAACTCACTGCTCCACCTAATCCATTCACATATTGTTCTTGGGTGATGTTTCCTGATCTGGCTCTGATCAAGTTTGTGTAGTAACTCGTAAACCCTTCTGCGAACCAAAGCTCTCCGCTAATGTTGGCATCTTCAAAATCGAAAGGCTCCAAAGAAGCAGGGCGTATTCGTTCAACATTCCATGCATGAAAGAATTCATGAGAAATGGTTCCCATGGAGGTGTTGCCCAATGGTCGATCTAAGGGTTTGCCCGACACCACGTATGTAGAGTTTCTATGTTCCATGCCATCACCACTCGCGTTTGGTACATAACAAGAAAGAAAGGTGTATTCACCGAAATCGAATTTAGGAAGTTCACCAAAAACTGCGGCTTGTTGTTCTACGATCTTGACCACTTCGGAAAAATAAGCATCTACCTCGGCATCTGTTGCTGGCGTATGGAGGGCCAAACGAATGTTTTGACCATCTACCATTTGTTCACGCATGTGCAAGTCAGCGATCTCCGTTGGGCTATCCATAAAATAATAGGTATTTGGGGCATGGAAAGTATTATTGCCTATGTCTTTCATCTGTGTAGCAACTTTCCAGTTTGATCCTTCAGGTATATTATAATGAACTTCAACTGGTCGGTGTCCCAGGTCTCTTGCCCAAACGAAAGTGGCTGGTATGTTCAAGTGAGCATGAGTTTCATCAACACCTGAATAGGTTCCTCCAGCACGATTCGCAAAGAGAGTGTATTCAAAAACTACCGTTCCATCATGTCCACCAATATTCCATTGTTGCGGATTAGGGCGAGTTACCACTAACTGGTTGCCTTTTCCATCGGTTGCTTTCACCGAATAGACATTCTTGGCAAAATCATGAATGGCATAACGGCCAGGAGAACTTCTACTCATCCTTACTTCTAAAACTTTGTTCTCAAGGTTCTCGAAAGTTGCTTTAATGTTCATTTCGTGATGAACACGATTGTCAAATGTGACTTCATAGAGATTCTTGGTTTGGGCATGAGTTAGTGCTGTGAAACAAGAAATTATTATGGCGGTGATTATTAGTTTTTTCATGATGGCTTGGGTATTGAATCCAAAATTTGATTTGAATGAAAATCTAAAATAAGGGTTTTCTTTGTAGGAGTATGAAGTGTGTTTCTTTTCTATACTCAGAGAGTCCTCCCTTTCAATAAAGAGAGGGATTAATAAACAGCTCTAACTTCAATTTCAATTAACATATCAGGATTAACCAAGGTATAAACACCGATTGTTGAGCGGGCTAATTTATTGGGATTCTCCTCATTGTTGAAGAACTCAGCATAAGCTTTGAACCATCCATCGAAGTCTGGTTTATTGTCATTTGCAGGGTCTGGGGCCACATATACTTTCATGGCAATCACATCTTTTAGGCTTAAGCCTTCTTCTCCCAAATATTCTTCAATACGCTTCAATGCACTTACGCTTTGTTCATAGGTGCTACCAAATTTTTCAGGGTCACCTGCAGGTAAAGCGGCATTCTTAGGATTAGCGACAATGCCGCTGGCAAAATAAATATCTGTACCAGCGGGTACTTTTACTCCTTTGAGAATAGAAGAATCTTGTCTGTCAAACCTCTCAATTTCACTTCCTTCCCAGAAAATAAAATATAGAGCAAAGACTCCAACAATAACTATATAGATAGCAGCTCTCGCTTTCATATGATGAATTTTCAGACAATATATAAACTTGAATGTAAATGACCTTTGGCAAATAGAGGAGTCAATGTGTATCTTACTCCTTCAACCTTTAAACTAATTGAAATGAAAACCATCCGCTTACTTGGTGTATTAGCACTATCACTTTTACTTTTAGCACCAGACTCATTCGCCCAGAGAAGAAAAAGAAATCAGGAACCGCAGGGCATCAGTTATGATACTGCTTTATACAATGCCATGGAATTCCGCTTGGTAGGACCATTCCGTGGAGGTAGAGCAACAGCAGTTGCCGGTGTAGTTCAAGATCCCATGACCTATTATATGGGGGCCACCGGAGGCGTTTGGAAGACCGATAATGCAGGAGAAAGCTGGTACAATGTGTCGGATGGATATTTCAATACGGCTTCTGTAGGAGCTATCACTGTTTCAGAATCGGATCCTAATGTTGTCTATGTAGGAATGGGTGAAGCTCCAGTTCGTGGAGTAATGACCTCCCATGGAGATGGAGTTTATAAATCGACAGACGGAGGTAAAACTTGGGAGCATATGGGTTTAGATAGAACCCGTCAGATCTCCAAGATCGTAGTGGACCCTCGTAATCCCGATGTTGTTTTAGTTGGTGCTCAAGGTAGTCCTTATGGGGCGACCAAAGACAGAGGCATATACCGCTCTGAAGATGGTGGGTCAACTTGGACGAAAGTTCATTACATAGATGAGAACTCAGGAATCAGTGATCTCAGTATGGATATGACCAATCCACGAATTATCTACGCTGCTTATTGGGATCACAGAAGATACCCTTGGAAAGTTCAAAGTGGTGGTCCGGGATCAAGCATTTGGAAGTCGGTTGATGGAGGAGAAACATGGAACAAGCTTTCAGAAGGATTACCAAAAGGTGTGATGGGAAAGATCGGAGTTTCAGTTTCTAGAGCGAATCCAAATAAAGTTTGGGCCATTATCGAAGCTGAAAATGGTGGTCTTTATCGCTCGGACAATGGCGGAAAGAATTGGAGACTGATCAATCCTGATCGATTGCTTCGTGCTCGTTCTTGGTACTACATGCATATCTTGGCGCACCCCACTGATCCGGAGAGTGTATTTGTGATGAACGCACCGTTGGTTCAATCAACAGATAATGGAAGAACTTTTGTCAACCTCAATACTCCTCATGGAGATAATCACCAACTGTGGGTGAATCCAGAGCATCCAGAATATATGATCAACGCAAATGATGGCGGAGCCAACGTAACGATCGATGGAGGTAAGAATTGGTCCACTCAGAGTAATCAACCTACCGCTCAATTCTATCGAGTGAATGTAGATAATCAGTTTCCTTATAGAATTTACGGTGGTCAGCAAGACAATAGTTCAGTTTCTATTGCTTCAAGAGTGGATGGTAGTGGTATTACTAATGAAGATTTTTATCCTGTTGGTGGATGCGAAAGCGCATATTCCGCGTTCGATCCAGATGACCCTCAGTATGTTTATTCTGGATGTTATCAAGGGATCATCGATGAGTGGAATGCAAAAACAGAACAAACAAAGGATGTAATGGCCTATCCTTTTCAAGGGCTAGGAACTAATCCTGCAGATGTGAGGTACAGATTCAATTGGAATGCTCCGATCATTGCTTCTAAGCACGATCCATCTGTGATCTATCATGCAGGTAATAAGCTGTTGAAAACATCTAATAGAGGAATTACCTGGGAGGAGATCAGTCCTGATCTGACTAAGAACGATTCAACTCACATCAGTTGGGGCGGAGGACCTATCACTAATGAAGGAGCTGGTGGAGAGATCTACCACGTGATCTATTATGTGGCGGAATCACCTCATACCCCTGATGTCATTTACACAGGAGCAGATGATGGCCTGCTTCATATCACCAAAGATGGTGGAGAAAGCTGGACAAATATCACCATCCCAAATACGGGAGATGGAATGGTCAATCAGATCGAAGTTTCTCCTCATACCCCTGGCACTGTTTATGTAGCTTTCAACAAGTATAAATACAACGACTTCACACCACATATTTTCAAATCGACAGACTACGGACAAACATGGACTCGCTTAGTGAATGGTATTGAGCCCGAAGCTCATGTTCGAGTAGTGAGAGAAGACCCTAACCAAAAAGATTTGCTTTATGCAGGAACCGAAACTGGCTTATATGTCTCTTTCGATGGGGGAATTAAGTGGAATAATTTCCAACAGAATCTACCCATCGTTCCTATTACCGATCTGATGATAAGAGACAATGATTTAGTTGTGGCTACTCAGGGAAGAGCTTTTTGGGTCATGGATGATTTGAACCCACTTTATGAGTTTGATGAAGCGAACACTTCGAGTTTCTATGTTTTCGAACCAGAACATGCAATCAGAGACAATGCTTTCAGATCGAACAGTAGTTCCATGGGTCAGAATCCGTATCCAGGTTTTTCTGTCATGTATTACATCAAAGAGAATATTGATTCTATCAACATGACAGTGGATTTCAAAGATGCTCAAGGAAACGTGGTAAGACATTTTGCCACCGATGCAGAGAAGAATGACGAAAAAATTAAAAAGAAGTCAGGTATGAATCGAATGAATTGGAATTTATCAGTTCCTAATCCTGAAGGTGTTGAAGGCATTTTTATGGGCTTGGGAGCAGGAGGACATAGAGTGGCTCCAGGAAATTATACCGTTGAGATCATCTATGGTGATGAGATGGTTTCCAAGCAAATTGAGGTACAAGCTGACCCTCGTTGGGATGCTACATCTGCTCAATATGCCGAGCAAGAACGTTTATTAGAAACTCTAAGAGCCAGCATTGATGAGTTACAGACAGTGGCGACAGATCTGAGATCAATCAGAGCCCAGGTAAATGACCTGAAAGCTAGAATAGATAAAGAGGAGTTCGAATCTATTCATGAAATGGCTGATTCGGTAATAGAAGAAATTGATACTATTGAGGATTTATTGATTCAACCGAATCAGAAAACGTTCCAAGACGTTATCAACTTCCCGAATAAGTTAGAAGCACAGATTCTACATATTTATGGAACAATCGATGGGATCCAACCTCCTGTTACAGACGGTCAGAAGCAAAGAGCTCAAGACATTATGAGCGAAGTTCAAGTAGCATTGTCTCAAGCAGAGGAGTTAGATGGAAAATTACAAGAGTTGATGGAATTGATCAGAACCGAAGAGGTGCCATTTATTGCAGCGAAAAAGAAAAAGTAATTGGAAAGGAATATGATAAATGAATTGGGTAGCCTGGCTTTGGCTACCCGATTGAAAAACTTAAGCGAAAGACTGGCCAGAGAAGTGGCTCAGATCTATAAACAATCTGGTATCGATTTCGAACCACGATGGTTCGCTATGATATATGCACTGAAAGAAGGTGATGAACTTACAGTCATGGAGCTTTCAGCGCTTTTACAACAAACACACCCAGCAGTAAATCAAGTCGCTAATACTTTGGTGAGAAGGGGTTTAATAGTTGAAAGAAAACATAAGGATGACCAAAGGAAGCGACTGCTCAAGCTTAGTCGAAAAGGTAACAACTTAGTAAAAAAACTAAATCCACTCTGGGAGCGAATTAAAGCTGCCAATGATAGCCTTCTCAAAGAATCAAATGGTTTCCTAGACAAGCTTAGCGAATTAGAAGAAGCATTAAACCAAGAAGGCATTCGGGAGAGGATGTAATTGAATTATTTGTAAGGCAACTGCAGAACGTCATCTTGAACAAAGAGAAAGATCTTATCCGTTACATAGAAGAGAAGTCCAGCAGAGGTTTCGGCTCCGCTCAACATGGAAAAGGTGGTGCAGACGCTTTTCCTGTCCTGAAAGTAGTTGAGGGAACAGCTTATCTTAAATGAGTATTATTCAAATGTAAAAACACTGTTTACAGTAACCTTCCAATCGGTCAAAGCAGCAACCATAGATCCATCTAAATCGTTGAGATACGAGTAGTTTGCAAATTTTAACATCTAATTTTCATGCCAATGAAACTCAAGGGCGAACGGATGGTATTATAATTGTGACTGTTCATTGAAATGAACCTGTTTTTTTCGTTGAAATCCCTACATTGGAGGTTCTCCTGAGAAAAACGTTTGAATAAGAATCGCGTTGATATGAAGATGAAGAAATTTATGATGAGTGCTTTAATGCTGTTGACATTCTCAACAGTATGGGCAGAAAGAGACTCAACACAATATTTACAACCGACTGAATCGCACATGAAAGAGGCGAGGATCATTGTTCAGATCCTTGATTATTTCCATTACCGAGAAGTCGACTTAGATGATTCTCTTTCGAGTGTCATTTTTGACAATTTTATAGAAGCACTCGATGGTAATAAAAATTACTTTCTTCAGGCTGATGTTAAATCGTTTGAGAAGTATAGATATACCATGGATGACGACCTGAAAAGAGGTAACCTGGTAGCACCCTTTTACATCTTCAATATTTATAGAAATAGACTCCAGTCTAGGTTAGATTATGCTTTAGCTAATACCAATCGAAAATTTGATTTCTCAACTAACGAAACGCTAGAGGTAGACAGACGAGAAGCACCCTATGCTAGAACTGAGGCTGAGCTAGATGACCTTTGGAGGAAAACCTTAAAGAATCAGGCTTTAGGCCTAAGGCTTTCAGATCAGGATGATGAAAAAGTAGCAGAAGTACTAACCACCCGTTACGAGAGATTTTTGAGCAACGTGGAGAAGTACAACAGCAATGACGTTTTCGAAATGTTTATGAATTCGGTCACTGAGGCCTTCGATCCGCATACCAATTACTTCACTCCATTGAATGCAGAAGATTTTGAAATGCAGAGTAAGAAGTCTCTGGAAGGAATTGGTGCAACACTACAACAGGATACTGATTACACCAGAATTACTGAGTTAAGACCGGGTGGACCTGCCTTTAAAAGCGGACAAGTCAATAAAGATGATAGAGTAGTAGGTGTGGCACAGGGTGCTGATGGTGAAATGATCAACACTGTAGGCTGGAGATCTGACGAAGTCGCAGGAATTATAAGAGGTGCAAAAGGTACTTTGGTCAGATTGGAACTTTTACCAGCTGGAGCAGGACCAGGAGCTGAGACAAAAGAGGTTTCCTTAGTAAGAGACAAGATTAGCTTGGATGATGCAAGAGCCACAAGTCAAGTCATTCAGATGACCGAGAATGGTCAAGAGTATAACTTAGGAATCATTGCCGTTCCAGATTTCTACCTCAATGCTGATGAAATGGATGAGGATCCTGACAATTACACAAGCACCACTAATGATGTGAAAAAATTGATCAACGAGCTAGAAGAGCAAGGTGTTGATGGTGTTATGCTCGACCTTAGAAATAATGGTGGTGGGGCACTTTATGAAGCAATTAACCTTTCAGGCTTATTTATCAATGATGGTCCAATAGTACAGGTTAAATATCCAAAGAATAGAAAAGAAGTAATGGATGATACAGATCCTTCTATGTTCTATGATGGTCCCTTGAATGTGATGATCAATAGATTTTCAGCATCGGCATCAGAGATCTTTGCAGGAGCAATTCAAGATTACAAAAGAGGAGTGATCGTTGGGGAGCAGACCTATGGAAAAGGGACAGTTCAAAATGTGAGAGGACTGAATGATTTCTTGCGTGATGCCGGAGATGATGAATTGGGTTTGATCAAATTTACTATTGCTAAATTCTACAGAGTAACCGGAAGTAGTACACAACATAAAGGTGTTACTCCAGATATTGAATTTCCATCAGTATACGGAGCCGAAGAGTTTGGAGAAAGTTCAAGGCCTAGTGCTCTGCCTTGGGATAAAATTGAATCTGCTGATTTTACTCCTTTGAACTATGTAGATGATCAGTTGATCACAACTCTAAATGCTCAGTATCAAAAAAGACTTAAAGAGGAGCAAACGCTATTGGACTTACAATTCGACATTCAAGAGTTGAAAAAGGCGAGAGAGAGAAAGTCTGTTTCTCTGAATTTGGATGATAGAAAGAAAGAAAGAGACGATAGAGAGCAGCGAAGAGCTGCCAGAGTAAAGGTTGGCGCCTCTCTTACGGAACTCGATGCCAATAAAGTAAAGGATAGATCATTAGACGATATTGAAGATCCTTACCTCAAGGAAAGCATCAGGCTTTTGGCTGATCAGATTCAAGCAGCTAAGAAGAAAGGATAAATAAAAGGCGGTTGAAAAACCGCCTTTTTTATGCTCCTATATTTCTTATTTCAACCAACCAACCCTCCTAACCTCCTTCGCCAAGGAGGAGAGTCCTTGCAATACTGATCGAAATACATTCAATGTTATGATTGGTATAAGCACTCCCCCTTTTTGAAAAGGGGGTAGGGGGACAAGAGTTTTTAAAAAGCTTCTTAAGCTACTTTTCCAACCTTGACATATCGGCTTCTGCAGCTATATAAGCAAAAGCAGACCAACTAGAGCCACTAAGTACTTCCTTTAGAATGTCTTTAGCACGAGCAGTATCACCATTATAGAGGTACCAATTAGCAACTCCATAACCTTGGGTGGCAAGGTTAAGCGCAACATCGTCATTGTCTGTTTCAAAAAGCTCACTCATCTCGAGTTCACCTTTGTACATCATAAGCCTTTTCATATAGCTATCATTCTCGATGATTTCCATTTCGGGAATGATCAAAGATAATATTTCGGCTGCCTCAGTGTCTTTTTCCTGTCTTCTTAAGCTCATATACAACCAGTCAGCTGTAGCAACAACCAAGTCTGGATTATCACAATAGTTTTGGAGCAACTCTACATAAATTCCTTCAGCTTTTTCAAACTCACCCTTGAGGTAATGTGCTAATGCATAATGATAAAGCACATTGAATTGTGTATTGGACAAAGGTTGGTTGATACTATTCGGTATACCATCTGGTTCTATCTCCATTTCATCTTTAGGCATTAGTTGGTAAGCCTTCTCAAAGTCTGCAATGGCCTTATCGAATTCTCGAATACTCAGGTATCTGTGACCACGGTGTCTGTACAATTTATACGAATAAGGAAAGTTCTCTAGTGCATCTGTATAGATCTGAATGGCAGTCTGATAATCCGAGAGATAAGCAAATCTCCTTCCATACCAGATGTAATTCATTTCGGACGGGTCTTCCAAAAAATTGACTTTCGCTTCTTCAAGATCATCCATTAATCTTTGAAGTTGAACTTCAGAACGTACCGGTATCTTTAGACTATCACCAAGCAATGATATTGCCTGAAAGTCTTGCAATTCATAAGAATCATTTGATTCTTCACAGGCTACAAAAAGAAAAAGGACTGAAATTATCAGTCCTTGAATCAATTTCTTCATTTTATCTTTTTTCAATAGTTAAGCTCATTCCATTCTTTTGGTCATCAACCATTCTTCTAACATCTTCTAACAATTTTTTAGCGTCATAGATGATCCCATCTTTTATGGTCCATTTCACTCCACCAGCTCTTTCTACTTCATTATTCTCATCTAATCGAATAAAGCCTGTTCCGTAAAGCATTTTGAGATTTTGAAGAGGGTTTTCTTCCAAGATCACAAAATCGGCATATTTACCCACTTCAACTGAGCCAAGCATATCGTCTGCACCAAGTGCTTCGGCACCATTGAGAGTTGCAGACATGACTACTTCTAAAGGGTGAAAACCTGCTTCTCTCAGTAATTCTAGTTCTCGGATAAATCCGAAACCATAAACCTGGTAAATGAATCCTGAATCCGAACCGGCAGTAACCCTTCCACCTCTGTTTTTGTATTCATTGACAAAGGTCATCCAAAGCTTATAGTTTTCTTTCCAAGCCACCTCTTGCTCAGTTCCCCATGAAAACCAATAAGAACCATGCGATCTTTTACTCGGACGATAGAAATCCCATAATGAAGGTAGTGTATATAGCTGATGCCATTCTGCAGTATAAGCTCGCATCAGGTCTCTACTTGCTTCATAAATATTAAAAGTTGGATCCAAGGTGAAGTCTAATTCGAGTAGCTCGTTCATTACTTCATTCCACTTTTCAGAATAAGGTGGAGCTGCTTGTTTCCAAAGTCTACCTGCCTCTCCAAATCGATCTTGTTCGTTTCTGTAATTATAGTCTAAGCTATAATCTTGAATTTTTTTATCGGTGAACATGGCTTCTGGTAATCCATACCAATGCTCCATAGAAGTTAAACCTGCTCTGGCAGAATTAAGTACATTCCAACGCACTACATCCATTTGAGCATGGTGCATAGCAGACCTTAGTCCTAGCTTCTTGTTTTCTTCTAAAGCAGCCTGCATTATGTCAGGAGCTGCACCAAAGAATTTGATTCCATCAGCACCGTTCTCGGCATTTTTCCTGACCCATTCTCTTGCCATTTCTGGAGTAGAAATTGGTTCTCCAGAACCTTGTCCAAAACCGGTATAGGCAAAAATTCGAGGGGCAGTGATCTGATTTCCAGCACTTTTTTCTTTGTGCTCTAGTACCCAGTCTAAACCATTACCTGCGGAAGGGTCCCTGATGGTAGTGATGCCATGGGCCATCCAAAGTTTAAAGACATATTCTGAAGGCGTTCCTTGACCGGTACCGCCAATATGCCCATGCATATCGATCAGTCCAGGAAGTAAATAATGTCCTTCCGCATCTAGTACCTTGTCTCCAGGATTAGCCTGTGGTCTATCTCTGTCACGTATTGGTAGACCAGGATAGCCGACATTGTAGATGCCTTTGATAATGTTTTGCTCAACTACTATATCAACGGGTCCTGTAGGAGGAGCACCGTTTCCATTGATAAGGGTAACACCTCTAATGATCAGTCTTTCCCAAGGCCCTTCCCCCTCATTGCGTGGAGGTGCCTTTTGTATTTGAGCGATCGAGATGTTGTAAGAGATGATTGCTACTGCTAATAAGCAATAGCGTAAAGTAAGTTTCTTCATAAAAATTAAAGGTTGACGAATTCAAGATATCGAATTCACCAACCTTTAACAATAGAGAATATTTTATGAGCTTATTCGCCCGATCCTTTTTTAACCCTTTGAAGATTAATATCAAAGCTTTGACCTGATTGAGACCATTTACCTTCGATCTTTCCTTCCTTTAAGGTTCCTTCATAGGTTCCTTGAATTTGATTCATTGTCATTTTGATCTTACCACCATCAACAACGGTCTCATCCATTTTCAATCCAAAAGCATTTTGATCAGGACTATCCATCGTAGATGACCATTTACCTTCTTCATTTTTCACATGAAATACAAGTCTCAAAGACGTTCCCTGTACATTAAGAGAACCTTGCCAATCTCCTTCAAGAGTTGCTTTTTGAGCATTTTGTGAAAGGCTGAAGATCAAACCAAAAAATATTGCTATTACTGCTTTCATAATCTTATCGTTTACAAAATAAATGTACGTAATAGTGTTTCCTATGTATAATAGTAAAACATCAAAGGCTGATTCAGCGGTTGAACGTTAAATGAGAATGCTTATTGAATCTCGCTTCTTAGTACTTCCAGTGGTGGTTTGTTTACTATTCCTCGGCTATTAGCTAATCCAATAAGGATGGTTAACCCAGTAATGGAAATATAAACGAATATGATCGGGAGTAAGTCTGGAACGAAACTCGATTCGAAAGTATAGAATGCCAAACCCCAGCTAGCTAATAGTGATAAAATGATGCCGGAGAGTGACGCTAGACTTCCTAGGAAGAAATATTCTAAGCTGTTTATACTGAAGATCTGTTTACGGCTAGCACCCATTGTTCTCAACAATACACTTTCTTTAATTCGCTGAAAGCGGGAAAGAATCACTGAACTGATCAGCACAAGTAAACCGGTAAGGATACTGAAGAGTGCCATGAACCTGATAACAAAAGAAATCTTAGCAAGAATATTGTCTAGGGTATTTAAAATCAGCCCGACATCGATAACGGAGACATTTGGAAAATTCTTGACCACCTCTCTTTGAAAAAGAGCCCCTTCTTCTGTGTCTTTTACACGGGTGATCAACACGTGAAATTGTGGAGCAGGCTCCAAAACCCCTGTAGGAAATAGGCCTAAGAAATTGGTCTGGACACGCTCCCAATCAATGGCCCTCGTACTCCCTAAAATAGTTTCAACCGGCACGCCTTGCACATCCCAAACAATAGTATCTCCCAGTCTTATCCGATTTCTACGGGCATAGTCATCTTCCAAGCTGACCATTACATTATTGGCATAAAGATTTCTGATAGAATCGTTCATGTCCTCTGAAACCCCTAGCCTTCCTCTCACTAATTCTTCAGATTGTATTAGGCTATCGCGATAGGTAACTCTCCATTCTCTTCGGTAAGGTCTACTTCTTCTTCGAATGGTTGAATCATTTACGGCCTGCTCTAAGGTTACTCCATTGATAGCCTGAATCCGCATGGTAACAACTGGAACCTGCTGCAGTATTGGTAGGCCTCTTTCTTTGGCCAGATCAGCGATCTGATCGACCTGATAAGTCTGCATATCGAAGACCATAAGATTAGGTCTGTCTTCATTAGTAGTTATCTCCACCTGAGCTATCAGAAGAGCCTGAATAAAGTATAGTGTTGTAATTAGCGCGGTTCCTAAACCTATAGAAGCGATCAGTACTAAGGTCTGATTGTTCGGCCTATATAAATTAGATAAACTTTGTCGCCAAATGTAGCTCCAATGGGAGGGGAAGAATTTCTTGACCAACCACATGGCAAATTTTGCCACTAGGGCAAGGAATCCGAATGATAGTCCAACAAATAGAGTAAAGACCAAACTATCGTCTAGCTCTCCGATTTGAACGAAAGCAAAAAGGATAATAAATGCGAATATGGCCAGATAAACGATCCACTGTAATTTATCGCGAACATTCCCAGATGCTTCAGAAATACCTCTCAGGGTGATCAATGGAGACGCTTTTCTAATACTCAGCAAAGGAGCTAAAGCGAATAGTACAGAAACAAATAAACCAGTAGCAACACCACCGAGAATTGAAGGCCATGATAAAGCCAAGTTTACATCAACTGGCAGGAATCCTGCAAAGATCTTAGGTAATACGGTTTGTATTAAGGTTCCTCCTAAAGCACCCAATAGAGAACCAATGAGACCTGCAATTCCGATCTGTATCAAATAAATGAGGAAAGTGTCTTTACCAGACATGCCCAAACAGCGCAGAATGGCAACCGATTTGAGTTTGTCTTTGATGTAGATGTGAACCGAGGAGGCCACGCCAACACAACCCAAAAGTAGAGCAACAAAAGCCACCAAATTGAGATAGTCCGCAAGGTCTTCAAAGGTTTCTCCAGTTTCTTCTTTTCGCTCTTCTACAGTTTCAGAACTAATGTCTTGGATTCTCAGGGTATCACTATCTTCCCTAATCTGAAGGTGAATGTCAAAACCTTCAGGTGGGTCGGTAAATTTGTAAAACCTGCGGTAATAAATTCTGCTACCTCTTTGTATAAGTTCAGTATCGTCTAAATATTCTAAAGGGATGTATACTGCTGGTGCGACCAATGTAGCACCTAAGCTTTGAGAAGGAGAAGAGATCAGAGCACCTTCTACTTTAAAGGTGGTAAGTCCAATTCGTATAGAATCACCTACCTCAATGTCAAATTGGATCATCACACTTTGGTCTACCAAAGCTTTTCGGCTACCATCTCTAAAAGTAGATTCAGCCTCAGCGGGTTGGGTTTCAATCTTTCCATAATATGGAAAACTACCTTCCAGCGCCCTGACATCGACCAAACGACTTTGCTCGTTTTTAGGAAAGTAAACCATAGAAGCGAAGTTATTTTCGTAAGACACTTCGTATTTCATAGTGTCTAGCAGGCCATAGGTAAATGTGGAATCATTGCTCCCTAATTCCAGATCTGCCCCTAATAGCTCTTTGGCCTGTGAATTAATGTCATCTTTGAGGTTATCGCTGAAGGAGTTAATAGCAACTAAAGCTGCAATTCCTATGATGATGGAAGAGATAAAGAGGAACAGACGAGATTTACTCCTTCGAGAATCCCTCCAAGCCATTTTAAATAACCATTTCCAGTTAGTCCTTTGCTCCATGGATCGATCAAACAGTTTGAGCCAGACTATCACTGACTACTTTTCCTCCTTTAAGTTGAATGATGCGGTCACATTTTTTTGCCAATTCCAGATCGTGTGTTACCATCACTAGAGTAGTGCTGAGTTCCTTATTCAAGTCGAAGATAAGTCTCTCGATCTTGATCGATGTTTCTTCGTCTAAATTCCCAGTGGGCTCATCGGCAAAAAGTATTTTAGGTTCATTAGAGAAGGCTCTGGCAATTGATATTCTTTGTTGTTCCCCCCCCGACAATTGCGTAGGATAATGGTCATGTCGATCTGCTAATCCCACACGATCTAATAATTCTAAAGCCTTATCTCGGATTTTTTTCTGACCTCTTAATTCCATTGGAACCATTACATTCTCAAGCGCAGTTAGGGTAGGTAAGAGCTGAAAGTTCTGAAATACAAAGCCAACATTGAGGTTTCTTACCCTGGCTCTTTCATCTTCGTTCAGTTGATCTAAAGCAATGCCATTCAACTTAACAGATCCTGAAGAAGCCCTGTCTAAACCTGCGCAGAGGCCTAAAAGGGTTGTTTTTCCACTACCCGATGAGCCAACTATGCTTAGCTTATCACCTGCCGGAATCGCAAAATTTATATCTGAAAGGACAGTTAAGGATTTGGAACCACTTTTGTAGGTTTTAGTGAGTTCGGAAACCTCTAATATATTTGACATATTATGTTTCTACTTGTCGTGTTTTATAGACGATAGAACTTCTTATTAGTTCTGCTGTTTATATGGATAAAGTAAATCAGAGGAAAAATGTTCAGAGCTCTATCATTAGCGGTATTATTTTCCATCATCGGTCATCTCAATCTTACCGATCAAGATGCTCCGAAGAATATTATTTTCTTTGGCGATAGTATTACCGCAGGATATGGTATACCGATAGAACAGTCTTTTCCAAGCTTGGTCCAGCAGAAGCTAGATGAAAAAGAACTTAATTATAAGGTGATCAATGCAGGCTTAAGCGGTGAGACTTCAGCAGGCGGTTTGAATAGGATAGATTGGATCTTAAGGAGAAAGCCCGAAGTCTTTTTTCTGGAGCTTGGCGGAAATGATGGGCTTAGGGGTTTAAGTCTAGAAGAAACAGAGAAGAACCTTAAATCAATGATCGACAAGATCAAAGCGACAAATCCAGACGCTGAGATTTTTCTCTGCGGAATGCAGATCCCTCCAAATTTAGGACAAGATTACACCGCTGAATTCAAGGAGCTCTATCCTAAATTGGCCAAAGAAAAAGGAGTGAAGCTGATTCCCTTTTTGCTTGAAGGAGTGGGTGGCAATCCGAAGCTAAATCTTTCAGATGGAATTCATCCAAATCCTAAAGGACATGAAATGGTTGCCGAAACTGTATGGGAATATCTTAAGCCTGTGCTTTAGCGCCAAAGAAAAGTTTTATACTTTTCGAGAATCAATAAGGTCACTTCATATTCTGTTTTACCAATGATTTGACCATCTAAGAAATTACAATATTCCATAAATTCATCGATGACCCTATCATCAATTCGGGTCACTCTTTTGACCAGATCTTTGTTAAAGTATTTCTCTCTTTCAGCCTGGCGCTCTTTTTTGAAAGCCTCTGCCTGTCGGATCTTCCTTAAAATTTTCCTTTGCTGAAGGTCTTTATCAAAGGCATTGAGAAAACCAGTAATCACCATGCCTGCTTCTCCATTTCCAACCGGTAATGTTTGCATTTTATCCCAATCACGTATGATTGATGGATTATAGAAGCCAAGATCGAGCGTATCGAACGTAGGTTTTTTTAGATAAAAACCATCCGTTAACTGAATAACTTGAATAGAATCAAGATCATAAACCGTTGGATCTAGCTTAAACAGAATTTGGCGGTTGAAGTCTGTTTCTTTAAGATCAATAATGTATTGAAGAGGTTTATAGCCAATAGATGTGATTTCAAGTGTGTCATTTTGACTCACTCTAAATTCGAAGGCACCATTTTCTTTAGCCCCGATGCCAGCATTCTTATTGATCACGGATATACTGGCAAAAGGAACTCCGTTACCTGATTCAGTATCCACTACTTTACCTTTCAGGAGTTGGGTTTGAGCCCTTATGCTGACTAGCGTAAAGGTTAATAAAAAGATGAGAATTACGAGTCTCATGTTACAGTGTGAAATACGTAACTCTAGCTTGTTTGGTGAAGGGATTAACTGTTTTTAACCGTGTTTTCTTTACCCTGCCCAGCCTTCTCTATCCAAACTTCGGTATTGAATGGCTTCTGCTAAATGCTCAATGCCGATAGATTCTTTACCGTCTAAGTCTGCTATGGTGCGACTCACCTTGAGAATTCTATCATAAGCTCGAGCTGAAAGTCCCAATCTTTCCATTGCTGTTTTCAGCAAGGTCTTTCCTGCTTCATTGATCTGGCAGACTTCTTTCACTTTCTGACTGCCCATCATCGCGTTTGAATGAATTTCCATTCCTACAAATCTCTTTTGCTGAATTTCACGGGCTGCGATCACCCTTTCTCGAATGGTCTCGCTGCTTTCCGCTTTTCTATTCTGTGTCATTTCATCGAATGAAACAGGGGTTACTTCAACATGAAGATCAATTCGGTCTAAAAGTGGTCCACTTACTTTATTGAGATAGCGCTGTACTTGTCCTGAACCACAAACACATTCCTTTTCAGGATGATTATAGTAACCGCAAGGACAAGGGTTCATACTTGCTATCAGCATGAAATTGGCAGGGAAGTCAACCGACATTCTGGCT
>CBFIDS010000074.1:0-6665 GCA_965661435.1 Roseivirga sp. | reverse complement strand
TCTGTAGCCGCTAAACAGGCTTCTTTAAATGCTTCTGTGTAGGTAGGGTGAGCATGTGACATACGAGAAATATCTTCTGCGCTTGCTCTATACTCCATAGCTACGACAGCTTCAGCGATCATATCAGCAGTTCTTGGACCGATCATATGTACCCCTAAGATCTCATCTGTATTCTTATCAGCTAGGACTTTTACCAAACCATCTGTATCCATAGATGCTCTAGCTCTACCGGAAGCTTTAAATGGGAATGAGCCAGTTTTGTATGAAGTACCTTTTTCCTTCAACTGCTCTTCTGTGTAACCTACAGACGCTACCTCAGGCCAAGTGTATACTACCCCAGGTATCAGATTGTAGTTGATGTGAGGCTTCTCCTGAGCCATTACTTCAGCTACAAAAGAGCCCTCTTCTTCAGCTTTGTGAGCTAACATGGCCCCTTTGATCACATCACCAATGGCATAGATATTATCCGCTGAAGTTTTTAAGTGCTTATCAACCTCTATTCTACCCTTATCGTCAGTTTTGATACCAACATTATCTAATCCAAGACCTTCAGTATATGGCTTTCTACCTATAGATACCAAGCAATAATCTCCTTTGATCTCTATGTTTTCACCTTTTTTATTCTCGGCAGTAACGGTAACAGATTTAGAGTTTCCTTTCACTTCAGTAACCTTGTGACCTAGATAGAAATTGAAGCCAAGTTTCTTTAGCGACTTTTTAAGCTCTTTACCCATGGTTTTATCCATAGATGGGATGATGTCATCCATAAATTCCACTACCGAAATTTCTGAGCCTAGCCTACCATATACTGAGCCTAGTTCCATTCCAATAACACCACCACCAATAACGATCATATGTTTAGGAACTTCAGTTAGTTCTAAGGCTTCTGTTGACGTGATAATACGCTTCTTGTCGATCTCAATAAATGGAAGTGAAGCAGGTTTAGATCCAGTAGCAATAATAACCTTATCTGTTTCTACTTTACTTTCTTTACCCTCAGTATCTGTGACTTTAATGGTGTTCTTGTCGATAAATGACCCAAGACCGTGATGAACATCGATCTTATTTTTCTTCATCAAGAATGCGATACCGTTGACGTTGTCTTCCACAACCCCACGTTTGCGCTCGATCATTTGCTCTAGATTAACCTTCAGGTTGTCTAATTCTATTCCGTGCGTTTCGAATGTGTGAGCAGCATTGTGGTAATGCTCAGAAGAATCTAGAAGAGCCTTAGAGGGGATACATCCTACATTCAGACATGTCCCACCAAGGGTGTCGTATTTTTCAATAATGGCCGTTTTCATCCCTAATTGAGCACAACGAATTGCTGCTACGTATCCTCCAGGGCCTGAACCTATTACCGTTACATCGTATTTCATTTTCTAGTATTTAGTAGTGAGTACCTAGTATTGAGATTAAACTCCAAGTAATAAACGAGTGGGATCTTCGAGCAATTCTTTCACTCTTACCAAGAAACTAACAGATTCACGTCCATCAATGATTCTATGATCATAGGAAAGTGCTACGTACATAATTGGTAAGATCTGAACCTCGCCATTTACGGCCATTGGTCTTTCCACTATATTGTGCATTCCAAGAATTGCCGACTGTGGCGCATTAATGATCGGTGTTGAAAGCATTGAGCCGAAGATTCCTCCATTAGTGATGGTGAAAGTTCCTCCAGTCATTTCCTCAATAGTCAGCTTGCCATCTCTCGCTTTTGTAGCCAATCGAACAACTTCTTTTTCAATCTGATCGAAACCTAACTGATCGGCATCTCTGATCACAGGGACCATCAGTCCTTTTGGAGCAGAGACGGCAATAGAGACATCCACATAGTCATGATAGACTAGTTCGTTACCATCTATTTGAGCGTTTACCGCAGGCCAATCTTTTAAAGCCATGGTTACAGCTTTGGTAAAGAAAGACATGAACCCAAGGTTCACTTCATACTTCTCTTTGAATTTCTCCTTGTATTGTTTTCTGAGATCCATGATCGGCTTCATGTTCACTTCATTGAACGTTGTGAGCATGGCCGTTTCATTCTTGACAGAAACTAGTCTCTTAGAAACGGTTTTACGAAGAGATGACATTTTTTCTCTTCTCTCGTTTCTATCTCCTGTAGTAGCCGGAGTTTGGGCTTTTTCTGAAGTGCTTGAAGATTCTGATTTAGTTTTTGATTCTTTCTTAGGATCAGGAGCGTTCTGAGCATCTTCCTTAGTGATTCGCCCATCTTTACCAGTTCCTTTGATTTGGGCAGTATCCAAGCCTCTTTCAGAAATGATCTTGGCTGCTGCAGGAGAAGCATGACCAGAAGCATAAGTAGTGTCTCCCGATGTATCCTCTTCTTTTGAATCTGATTTTTCATTATTTGAGGTGGAAGGAGCTCCACCTTCAGTTACTTCGATCTTACAGATCAAAGCACCTATTTCTAATGTGTCACCTTCATTCGCAACGATCTTTAGAATTCCATTAGCCTCCGCTGGAAGTTCAAAAGTTGCTTTATCCGAATCGACCTCCGCGATCACTTCATCTAATTCAACGAAATCACCATTTTCTTTCAACCAGCTAGAAATGGTTACTTCCGTGATAGATTCACCAACAGTTGGCACCTTCATTTCATGTACTTCTCCTGTTGATTTTGGTTCGTTACTACCTTCTTTATTCTTCTCAGAAGCAGGTTCTTCTTTAGATTCTTCTTTGTCTGAAGAGCGAGTTTCACCTCCTGAGGCATCAGTGTCTATCACACAGACAAGATCGCCAATTTCCAATGTGTCTCCTTCTTGTGCTTTCAAGGTTAGTTGACCAGCTGCCTCCGCATTCAACTCGAAAGTCGCTTTGTCCGATTCCAATTCACAGATGACCTCATCCATTTCAACGAAATCACCGTCTTTTTTGAACCATTGTGCAATGGTTACTTCTGTAATCGATTCGCCTACGGCAGGAATTTTAATTTCCAAACTCATGATACTTGTCTTTTATGCGAAAGCTTTTTCTAAAATCTGTTCTTGTTCTTGTGCGTGTACTTTGGCGTATCCGGTAGCCGGAGACGCACTCGCTTTACGGGCGATAAGCTTGAAACTTCTTTCAGGATATATTCTCTGAATGTAATTCCAATAGCCCATATTCTCAGGTTCTTCTTGAAGCCAAATAAAGTCTTCGGCTTTTTTATACTTATCAAGTAGTTCTGAAATTTGCTTTTTTGGGAAAGGATGAAGTTGCTCTAGTCTAATGATCGCAACATCCTTATTCTTATCTTTTTCTTTTTTCTCAATTAAGTCGTAATAAACTTTTCCTGAACATAAGACCACTTTTCTGGCGGAACCTGGTTTCACCGTTTCATCACCAACAACCTCTTGGAATCTTCCTTTGGTAAATTCTTCAAGATCTGAAATGGCTTTCGGGTGTCTCAACAAAGACTTAGGAGACATCACAATCAGTGGCTTTCTGAACTCCCATGTTAACTGCCTTCTTAAAGCATGGAAGAAGTTCGCTGGGGTGGTGATATTGGCTACTATCATATTATATTCTGCACATAGCTGTAAATATCTTTCAGGTCTTGCATTTGAATGCTCAGGACCTTGACCTTCATAGCCATGAGGTAATAATAATACGAGACCATTCATTCTTTGCCACTTAGACTCAGAGCATGAAATGAACTGATCTATCATCACTTGGGCGCCATTGGCAAAGTCACCGAATTGTGCTTCCCAAATGGTAAGGGCATTTGGATTAGCCATAGCATAACCAAACTCAAA
The DNA here is from genome assembly GCA_965661435.1 of Roseivirga sp. Classification (GTDB taxonomy): domain Bacteria; phylum Bacteroidota; class Bacteroidia; order Cytophagales; family Cyclobacteriaceae; genus Roseivirga. Next base: position 2,907 of record CBFIDS010000074.1, on the reverse strand, counting down.
TCCCATAACACCAAACTCAGACAAAAGAGAGTTATAGACCTCGAATTTTCTGTCTGCTCCTTCTATGTGATTTAAACTATTGTACGCTTCATTGGTATTTGCATCATGAAGGACAGCATGTCTGTGAGAGAAAGTACCTCTTTCTACATCTTGACCAGTGAGCCTGACCGGGTTGTCTTCTAAAAGAAGAGTGCCATAGGCTAAAAGTTCTCCACCAGCCCAATTGAGCTTTTTATCTTTGAAGAACATATCCTTTCTCTGCTTCAACTGTTTTTCGATCTGCTTGATCGGTTTGAAGCCATCAGGAACCTTAGTAAGGGCTTCTGCTACTTTTTTGATCTCCTTTTCATCAACTCCTGTTTCAGGAGAAAGCTCAAAATCTTCAGGCTTAGACCTTCTTAAGTTTCTCCAAAGTTCTTCCAATGGTTGGTAGACATAATCTAGAGGCTTCTGCTTGATCATATTCAAGCGGTCTTGAAGCATGGCTCTAAATTCTTTGTCCATGTTTTTCGCCAATGCCGCTTCAACTTCACCTTGTTCGATCAGCTTTTTGTTATATACTTCCCTTGGGTTAGGGTGCTTACTGATCAAGTTATAGAGAGAAGGCTGTGTGAATTTAGGTTCGTCACTTTCATTATGTCCGTGTCTTCTGTAACACACCATGTCTACAAAAATATCTCCTCCAAACTTTTGTCGGTACTCGGTTGCAAACTGAACACAAAAAACAACTGCTTCTGGATCGTCTCCATTGACATGAAGTACCGGAGCATCAATGATTTTGGCTACATCGGTGCAGTATACACTCGATCTGGCATCATCGAAATCAGTCGTAAATCCAACTTGATTGTTGATCACAAAATGGATAGTTCCTCCTGTATTATATCCCGCAAGTTGGCTCATTTGTACCACCTCATACATAATACCTTGGCCTGCTACAGCTGCATCGCCATGAATTAGGATAGGTAAGATTTTGGTGCGTTCTGAGTTATATTCCGCATCTCCCTTGGCGCGCACAAAGCCCTCTACTACAGGGTTGACTGCCTCTAGGTGAGAAGGGTTAGGGGCAAGCTTGATCTCAACTTTTTCTCCTGATTCTGTTACAACCTGGCTAGAAAAGCCCATGTGGTATTTAACATCACCATCGCCCATAGTAAGGTCTGGCTTGGCATTACCTTCAAATTCATTGAAGATCTGCTCGTAGGTTTTACCCATGATGTTTGCCAAAACATTCAGGCGGCCACGGTGCGCCATGCCTATCATGACTTCTTCCACACCAAGTTCTGCTCCTTTAGATATAATGGCATCTAAAGCAGGAATTGTGGTTTCTCCACCTTCTAGTGAAAACCTCTTCTGGCCTAAATACTTAGTATGAAGAAAGTTTTCAAAAACGACAGCCTCATTGAGCTTAGTTAGTATTCTTTTTCTTTGTTTTTGAGAAGGGTTGAAGGATAAAGCATCCTTTTCGATTTTTTCTCGAAGCCATTTTAGTTTCTCAGGATCTCGGACCGACATATATTCGAAACCTACTGTTCCTTCATATATGTACTTAAGCGATTCAATGATCTTCTTGAGGGTTGCTCTTCCTATACCGATTTCTTCACCACTATTGAATTCAGTGCTCAGATCAGATTCGCTGAGGCCGAAATCTTTTAGGTCTAGAATTGGCTTTCTGTCTCTTCTTTCACGAACAGGGTTCGTTTTAGACCTGAGATGGGCACGTGTTCTATATGCATGGATGAGGTTCCTGACCCTTACTTCTTTATCAGACACTAGGTCTGTGGAACTACTTGAAGAAGAGGAAGTGGCGTTAGGAAGAGTTGGAAACTCTTCTTGCGCAAACTCAAATCCTTCAAAGAATTTCTTCCAACCTTCATCAACCGATTCCGGGTCGGCTTTATATTGTTGGTATATAGATTCAATGGCTTTTGGATCGCCATTACTTAAGTATGAATAGTTACTCATGATTGAGTGTTTCAATTTGACTACAAATGTAAATGGAATGGTTTAGCTAATAAAATTGCTAAAGCGATTATACGAATATATTGATTATACAATTGTTCTAACTCCCTAAGGTTCAAAACAGTTTCTATTCGTTGCACTTTTTTTGCCGTATATGTGAATTTCAACAAAAAGCAGTTATCTTTGCATTCCTTTTTCGAGACGTGTTCTCAGAAAGAGCGAGGACGTGATCCTCATAAACCATATAAATAGAAAATGGCAGTAAAAATTAGATTGGCCAGAAGAGGCCGTAAAAAAAGAGCAATGTACGATGTAGTCATTGCTGACGCTAGAGCACCACGTGATGGTCGCTTTATTGAGAAAATCGGGACTTATAACCCAAACACAGATCCTGCAGACATTAAGATCGATAATGACAGGGCTTTCAAATGGTTAATGGATGGTGCACAACCGACAGATACCGTTAAGGCAATGCTTTCGTACAGAGGTCTGATGTTAAAGAAGCACTTACAGATTGGTGTAATCAAAGGTGCGATGACGCAGGAGGATGCTGATAAGAAATTCGAAGCTTGGTTGAATGAAAAAGATACCAAGATTCAAGGTAAGGCTGAGAAGATCGCGGCTGACAAAGACGCAGCTAAGAAATCTAAGCTTGAAGCAGAGGCTAAAGTAAATGCAGCTAGAGCAGAAGCCTTAGCAGCTAAGAAGGCAGAAGCTGAAGCAGCAGCTCAACCAGCAAAAGAGGAAGCAACTGCTGAGGCTGAAGAAGAAGTAGCTGAGGTTACTGAAGAAGCTCCTGCTGCAGAGGAGTCTAAGGAAGAAGTAGCTGAAGCACCTGTAGCCGAAGAGGCAAAAGAAGAATCTACTGAGGAGAAAGCTGAAGAGCCTGCTGCTGAAGAAAAAGCAGAAGAGCCAAAAGCTGAAGCCAAGGAAGAAGCTCCTTCGGAA
>CBFIDS010000073.1:0-27359 GCA_965661435.1 Roseivirga sp. | reverse complement strand
CCTTTGGCATGAAAAGGCCCATGATCTGAAGCATTTGTCCAGTCATCATTCCCTAAGTCTGGAGAATCGTGTCCAAACTTTAACTGAAGCGGCTGAACCTTAACTTGTTCAACGATCGATTTCAAGTTGGGATAATGATGTGTTCCTGCAATGTATAACTCGTTTTGATCATTCATGCTGATCATGTCCATATTGATATTGAGTTTCAGCATATCTTGTGAAATGCTCTCATCGTTTACAAAAGCTTTGGCGCCTTGAAGGCCCATTTCTTCTGCATCTAAAGCTGCAAAAATCAAGGTATGACTAGGTTTGTGCGTTTTGAAATATTCAGCGAGTCCCAGTAAGGCGGCAACCCCTGAAGCATTGTCATCCGCTCCATTGTAAATGATATTATCTCTAACACCTAAATGATCATAGTGAGCGGTGATCACAATAATTTCTTGTCTTTCCCCCTCTACATAAGCAACAACATTCTGCGCCTGTATGGTATCTTCTCTTCGGGTTGTGAAATTAAACGGATGCCGGAAGTCGTCATTTAGGCTTTTTAAACCGATGTCTTCCATTTTTTCGATAATAAACCTTCTGGCAGCTTCAGCCGCATCTGTGCCTGTTCGTCTACCTTCAGATGAATCATGAGACAACTTTTGAAGATTCTCAAGCATGCTACTTGTATTTAGCCTATTAATCTGTGCCCATGAGGGCACTGAAATGATAGTTGCTAAAAAGAATATGAAAATGAAATTTGAATACCTTTGTATCGTTTTGTCGGATAAGAAAGTTGTTTTGATCAACAGATTCATCAGTTTCTTTCTTAAACTTAAGAATTAGATTAAGAAGATTTGCGCTCTATCAAATACAAATTTGGCCTGATACTCATTGGTCTTCACTTTGCCATCAATATACAGGCACAGTCTGATGTTGAGCAGATTCTTGATAAAATGAGCTTAAATCAAGCCCTTTATCCTCCTGAAGATATACTGAGAACAAAAAGCCTTGTCCTATTATCTGTACCGATGGACGAATCTCCGAATGAGTGGCAGGAAATATTGGATGAAATGCAAAGCTTTTTCGCATCTGTCGGTTTAGATGCTGTCGCTTATTTACCATTGGATCGCTTTCATGTTTTTCAGAATTCTCCACAAGCACTTCCGGAATTCACATTTAAACGTGGAATTGAGCATTTGATCATTTTATCCGGAGAAGGCCTGAAAACGCCTAAATTCTTTGCAATCACGGACTTCAACGGAGAGGAATCTTTTTATAATAGAGGGGCTACCGCTTTTGCAAGAATGGCAACGAACCTGGCTGGTGTTTGGCGAGAACTAGAGAGTTTTTTCAGAACCGATGACTTTTCTAGAACCAATATGTTGGTCAATGAGAATGTGGAATATTTTTATCCGACCCTTGAAACGGGTGTTGTTGCGCGTTCCATTCCTCCTCAGGTGGCAGAATTCAAGGTTGCGTTAAAGCCAGTAGATGCTTCTAAGTATCAACAAGACCCCATATTCAGGACTCAGTATCATTACTTATTCAAAGAGGATTCTTTAAAGGGAATTATCGCAGAACAGAATCAATTATTGGAAGCACTATCTGTAGATTCTACAAATACTATGTCCTTAGTAGATCTCAATATTGACATTGCAAACCTGAGGAGATCAGAATTCATTTATGAATTAAAGATGGTCAAGGGAAAGGAAGAGCTTGTCAATGAATGGATCAATTTTCCTGATCGTCTTGCCCCAAAGGACAGGGTTGTCTATAAATTTTTCTTGGATGACTTGAGAACCAATACAATCTATATTGGTAAGGAATGGGATGCTTCGCCCAATTGGTACGAGGCACTCAATAATTTTGTGGCTCAGATCCAAGAAGCTGCACAGCAGGAAGGTAATTAATAAGCATAATTCCATCCAGAACAATTTCTGGGCTTTAAATATGGGATTATCCTATATTGCTTAAAAACCAATTATTAACATGAGGACTTTCAAAACACTTTTTGCGTGCATGTTATTATGCACTTTTACTGCCTACGGCTTTCAAGTACCCCAAGTCGATTATGACGCACTGTATAAGATCAAAGACGAGGGCTTGAACAATAGCCAAGTGATGGATATTGCCTGGAACTTAACTGATCGTATCGGACCAAGACTTACAGGATCTGAGGGATTGAACAAAGCCTACAAGTGGACTTCTTCTCAAATGGAAGGATGGGGATTAACCAACGTAGATGTTAGAGCTTGGGGAGATTTTGGTAAAGGATGGGATGTTGAAAAATCTTATCTGGCTATGAAAGCACCTTATTACCAAGCCATGATCGGAATTCCGAAAGCTTGGACTCCAGGAACTAATGGAATGATCACTGCTGAAGCAGTATACGTTGAGGTCGAATCTCAAGCTGACCTAACAAAATATCAAGGACAACTTAAAGGCAAGGTAGTATTGATGCCAACCACTGTTGAGGCAGAAAATGGTTTTGATCCGGATGCAACGCGAATGACGGATGACCAATTGGCAGCAATGACCGAGGAAAGAGTTGGCGGTGCCGGAGGTGGTGGCTGGAGCGCAGCAAGAATTGCTGAGTTTCGTAAAGCTGCACAATTGAGAAATGCAGCTAGTCAAATGTTCAAGGACGAAGGTGTTGCTATGATCTTAAGCACCCGAAGAGGAGGACAAGGGACTTTCTTTACCTCTAACGGTTCTAGAAATGACGAAGATGCTTTACCAGAAATGGAAATAGCTCCAGAGCATTACAATAGAATTGTAAGACTATTGACAAAAGGAGAACCCGTAACTATTGAGGCAGAAACTAAAACTGTTTTTCATGATGATGATATGAAAGGCTATAATGTATTCGGTGAGATCGAAGGATCTGACCCTCAATTAAAGGATGAGGTTGTTATGCTTGGGGCTCACCTAGATTCATGGTTTGCAGGAACAGGCGCAACAGATAATGCAGCCGGTTCTGCTGTGATGATGGAGGTAATGAGAATCCTTAAGGAATCTGATGTTCCATTGAAGAGAACGGTTAGAGTTGCCCTTTGGAGTGGTGAAGAGCAAGGCCTTTATGGTTCTAGAAATTACGTTCAGAATGAATTTATGAATGATGGTATGCCGAACAATGAGCATGAGAAATTCTCAGCTTATTATAACATGGATAATGGAACTGGCGCGGTTCGTGGAATTTATCTCCAGAGTAATGAAGCAGTTCGTCCAATCTTCACAGAGTGGTTCAAAGTATTTGAAAGTATGGGTGCCAATACCATAACCATGAGAAACACGGGCGGTACAGATCACTTAGCTTTTGACGGAATTGGGTTGCCTGGATTCCAATTCATACAAGATCCTGTTGCTTATAATACCAGAACTCACCATTCTAATATGGATGTTTATGAAAGCTTGGAAGCAGCCGATCTAAAAAAGAATGCAGTGATCATTGCAACGATGGTAATGCAAACTGCTAACATGGATCAGAAAATGCCCCGTAAACCAAAGGTTTTTGAAAACCTGAACAGAAGTAGATAAACAATATTTGCTTCATAAAAAGGCTGACCTAGATAACAGGTTAGCCTTTTCTATAAATACAACTCACTAAAGGGAGAAGAACTAAAAACATAGCTGGTTCAAAGTAAGAGGCCAACTGATATGGAATTGGTTCAAGATTTCGACCTAACCATTTTTTACTTAAGAATAGAGCTTACTTAAAAAGTGTGATCTCTAATTTTCAAAAAATGGGATCAGATAATAAAAAGGCCTCAATTTTAATTGAGGCCTTTTTCAGATTATTGTTTTCTCCAATTGGGTACGGCTCCAGGAAGCAAAGGTGCTCCGAGATTACCCATCTTTTGATCCATAGCTTCAAACTTTGGCTGAAGATTTCGAACCATATTCAATACAGGAGCAAATTCATCGGCAGCGATGTCATAGTTTCTTTTCGAAGTTTCTGTAACGTTAGAAAGGGAACCGAAAATATCGTAAGCCGCATTTCGTGCCCTTGCCGTCATGCTATATTCTCCATCCTTATCGAGTCTACCTAAGGTTGGATCACCATTCATGGTCATATTCACTTCTTCAACTTCCTTCTCCAAAGCGCTAATTTCATTCAATAAGTCTAGAGACTGCTGAATTGGAAATGCCTTTGCTGCTGCTTTATAGAAATTAATTCGATCATTCATTTCTGATAAAACTGATCGCGTTGAATTCATTGCCGATACTAGATCGGCTGCTTTCTTTTTGAACTCTGCCATCGTTGACCAGTCGGCTGCTGGTAAGATTCGATTGTCTAGGTCAGATACTTCAAAACTCTCTGTTGTTAATTCAGACAACTCTCCCTTTAATACCTGACTCATGGTGACTGTATATGTACCAGGCGCCACGAATATTCCCGAAGAGCTTAAGCTAGAGCTTTCATTAGCTTGTCGTGCATTTACAGAATTAAAATTCATATAAGTCATGTCCCAAACGATTTGACCCATACCTTTCCGCAGGCCTGTTCTTTGCTCACTTACAATATCATCCGTTCTATCCTTTATAGTAAAAACCAGATAAGAAGCAGGTTCATTTTGCTCTGCTTTGTACTCTTCTACTGTCGGATAAGGAATCGCCTCTCCGTTTTTGAAGGCCTCGGCTTCTCTTTTGCTTCTCTCTGCGCTTAGACTTGTTACTCCTTCTTTCAAGTGATATCTAATGATCGCACCTGTTTCTGGGTTAGGAGCCGAATAGTGCATTTCACCTTGGAATCCATGTTCCCTAGAACCCAATGAGCCTAATGGCATATAGGTGTTGAACATCTTCCCTTCAGCAATGCTGAAAATATGAGCAGGTTTTTCAAGATTTTCAGTAGCTAATTCTCTTAACATGCTGTAATCGTCCAATACATAAAAACCTCTACCAAACGTTCCTAAGACTAAGTCATTCTCTCTTTCTTGAATTGCCATATCCCTCACATTAATGGTAGGTAAACCAGCTTTTAAAGCTTTCCAGTTTTGACCTCCATCAATAGAAACATGAACACCATATTCAGTTCCTGCAAAAAGGATATTCGCATTTGCATGATCTTGCTCAAGGGCATACACAGCACCTTCCGGCAGGTTATTGCTAATGTTCTTCCAGGTTCTTCCTTTATCATTACTTAGATAAACGTAAGGAGTGAAGTCACCACTTTTGTGATTGTTGAATGCTGCATAAACAGTATTCACATCGTGCTTAGAAGCAATTAGATCATACACATAGGTATTCGCAGGGACGCCAGAAAAACTGTTGATCTTGAACCAGTTTTCTCCACCATCTTCCGTAACACTGATCTGCCCATCGTCAGAACCCGCGTAGATCAATCCTTCTTGAATTCTTGATTCGTCCAAAGAAACGATCGCGCCATAACGAGAAGTAGAACTGTTTTTAGCAACAGCATCCATTGGCCATATTTTACCCATTATTGGGAGAAGATTCCTATCAATATCTTGATCTAGATCATCGCTGATTACTTCCCATGAGCCACCTCGGTCTGTAGTCTTAAAAAGCTTATTCGCTCCGTAATACAAAGTTTTTGCATCATGTGGGCTTACCATGATCGGTGAGTCCCAGTTGAAATTGTATTGCTTTTCACCTTTTCGAGGTCTTGGTATAATAGTTACTGATTCACCACTTTTTAAGTCGAAGCGAGACAGTCCTCCATTTTGAGATTGGGCGTAAACGATGTCCGGATTTTCAGGGTCAGCAACCGATTCGAAGCCATCACCACCTTGTGTTACCCTCCAGTCTGAGCTTATGATTCCGTGTGCAGAAAGGTTTTGAGAGGGACCATGTAAACTGTAATTGTCCTGTGTTCCTCCCATGATATTATAGAAAGGCTCAGCATTATCTACAGATACTTTGTAGAACTGTGTTACAGGAAGGTTAGTAAAGAACTTCCAGGTTTTCCCTTGATCGAATGACTCATACACACCACCGTCACAACCTTGAAGGATATGATGGTTGTTATTAGGATTGATCCACATGGCATGATTATCCCAGTGCTTACTTTGTTCACCCAACTGATTGAAGGTTTTACCTCCATCATTGGTGACCATTGTAAATGTGTTCAATGAGTAAACTTTGTTCTCGTCTACGGGGTCAGCGACAATTTCTTGATAGTAATTTCCACTTGTTGAATGGCCACTCATTCTTTCCCAAGATGCACCCCTGTTGGTACTTCTAAAAAACCCACCTCTTCCACTTTGTGCTTCCACAATGGCATAGATGATCTCAGGGTTTGCTGGAGAAATATCTAAACCTATTCTTCCTTTATCTCCTCCAGGAAGACCACGGTTTATGGCTGTCCACGTTGCTCCACCATCCGTTGATTTATGAATGCCTGATTCTGGTCCGCCACCAAGGTAAGTCCATTGTCTTCTTCTTCTTTGGTGAGCTGTGGCGTAGATCACGTCAGGATTTCTTGGGTCTAAGTGCACCTCATTGATACCTGTATGCTCACTGATTTCCAGAACTAGCTCCCAATTTTCGCCACCATCTGTAGTTTTATACAGACCCCTGTCTCCTCCACTGCTCCAAAGCGGACCAGTAGCAGCAACATAAACCACATCTGAGTTTCTTGGGTCGATAGCGATCATGCCAATGTGCTCGGAGTTCTTCAAGCCCATGTGTTTGAAGCTTGCTCCACCATCTATGGATTTATAAATTCCATCTCCATAAGAGACTGATCTCTGGTTGTTATTCTCTCCCGTTCCTACCCAAAGTACGTTCGGATTGTTCGGGTCCAACGCCAATGCACCAATGGAGTAACTTCCGTAGTTATCGAAAATCGGTTTGAAAGTAGTTCCTGCATTGGTGGTCTTCCAGACTCCTCCTGCAGCAGCAGCTACGTAAAACTCACTGTTCTTTTCAGGATTTACAGCAATATCTGCTATTCTACCTGATGTCAGCGCTGGGCCAACGCCTCTAAATTTTAAATTATTGAGAGAAACACCTGACAATGGGTCTGAGGGTTTATCTGCTTCGTCTTGATTTCTTCTATTTCGTCTTTGAGCTTCAGCATCTGGAATGGTGATGCTGAGGATGAGTAATAGACTAAAAAATAATCCTAATGTCTTTTTCATAGGTTGAAATGTTTTGTTTGGTATTGAGGTATTCAAGATAGTTTTTCCTTTTCAATAAATATTGAGACATCTTTAAAAAGCCATGAATCCACTATTCTATTTATACCTATTTGGCTATATATATTAGCTGATTACTATTATATTTAGTATTACTAAATAATATAGCTAATGATCAAGGGTAGAGGCGCTCAAATACAAGTGAAGAATAAGTTTCTAATGCATGAATATGTGCAAGAACACTTAGAAGGGATAGACGATTTTGAAGATGAGTCGTCAAAAACAAAATACGTTCCCATTTTTCCCAAAACTATCGTCAATCAGGTGAAGAGCCCTGATGTGGGGATGGAGTTTTCCTTAAACCCGTATCAAGGCTGCGAACATGGTTGCATCTATTGCTATGCTAGAAACTCTCATGAATACTGGGGATATAATGCAGGCTTAGACTTCGAAAGAGTAGTGCTCTACAAAGAAAATGCACCTGCCTTGTTGGAGAAATATTTACAAAAACCGAAGTATCAGCCAGCGACCATTGCGCTTTCTGGTAATACAGATTGTTATCAACCGGTGGAGAGGAAGCTGAAGGTCACCCGAGGATTGTTGGAAGTATTCTTGAAGTACAAGCATCCAGTAGGTATTATTACCAAGAATACATTAGTGACTAGGGACATTGACATTTTAGAACCTCTGGCGAAAGACAATTTGGTTGGAGTTCACTTTTCCCTGACTACACTAAATGAAAAAGTGAGAAGAAAACTGGAGCCCAGGACGTCTACCAGTAGACAGAAGTTGAATGCCATTCAAAAGCTTACGCAAAAAGGAATTCCTGTTTCGATCATGATAGGGCCGACCATCCCTGGATTGAACGACCATGAAATTCCTCAGATCATGGAAGTTGCTTCTAAAGCGGGGGCTAGAAGTGCTGGCTTTACAATGGTTAGACTCAATGGTCAGATAGGACAAGTTTTTGAGCATTGGGTGCAACAGGCGTTTCCAGATCGAGCAGAAAAGATCCTCAACCAGATCAAAGCAGCACATGGAGGCCAGCTGAATGACAGCCGTTTTGGAAAACGCATGAAAGGGGACGGCACCATGGTAGAATCCATCCATCGTATGTTTGAGCTCAGTAAGAAGAAATACTTTGGACAATCTCCTCACCGAGCACCACTAAGAACAGACCTTTTTGTAAAGACCAATAGGGGGCAGATGGGGTTGTTTTAGGTTTAAATTCTATCTTACAACTTCCTCAACAAACTCTCTAAAGAGCAATTCTCTTTCAAAGTAGATTTAACATCGTCAATAGAAACACGAACTTGAGTCAAGTCATCTCGGTTTCTGATGGTGACGGTGTTGTCTTCTAAAGAATCGTAGTCTACCGTGACGCAATAAGGTGTACCGATGGCATCTTGTCTTCTATATCGTTTACCAATGGCGTCTTTTTCATCGTACTGGCAATTGAAATCGAACTGCAAACCTGCTAAGATCTCTCTGGCTTTTTCAGGCAAGCCATCCTTCTTCACCAAAGGAAGCACTGCTACTTTATAAGGAGCTAAGGCTGCAGGTATCTTCAATACGGTTCTTTCGCTACCGTCTTCTAAAGTCTCTTCGGTATAGGAGGCAGACATAATAGCCAAGAACATTCTATCTAAACCAATCGAGGTCTCGATTACGAAAGGCACATATGATTTATTTTCCTCAGGATCGAAGAACTGAAGCTTTTTGCCAGAATGCTCTTCGTGTGCTGTTAAGTCGAAGTCAGTTCTGGAATGAATGCCTTCTAACTCTTTAAAGCCCATTGGGAAATTGAACTGAACATCGGTAGCAGCGTTCGCATAATGCGCTAATTGAATATGGTCGTGGAAGCGGTAATGTCTTTCGCCTAAGCCCAATGCCTTGTGCCAGTTGATGCGTTTTTCTTTCCAGTTTTCGTACCAGCTCATTTCTTCTCCCGGCTTCACAAAGAATTGCATCTCCATTTGCTCGAATTCTCTCATTCTGAAAATGAATTGTCTGGCAATGATCTCGTTTCTGAAAGCTTTACCAATCTGAGCAATGCCGAATGGGATCTTCATCCTTCCTGACTTTTGAACATTCAGGTAATTGACGAAAATACCTTGGGCAGTTTCTGGTCTTAAGTAGATCTTATTGGCACCTTCCGCTAAAGAACCTAGCTCGGTAGAAAACATCAGGTTGAACTGGCGAACTTCTGTCCAATTTTTTGAACCAGATACAGGGCAAGCAATACCTAATTCTTCGATCAGGGCTTTTACATCTTCCAAGTCACCTTTTTCTAGACTCTTTCCTAAACGATTTTCTACTTCATCGATCTTATTCTGGCTTCTGAGTACATTCGGGTTGGTCGCTTTGAATTGCACTTCATCAAAGTCATCGCCAAAACGTTTTTTAGCCTTGACAACCTCTTTTTCGATCTTAGCCTCATATTTCGCTAAATGGTCTTCCACCAGCACATCGGCACGATAACGCTTTTTGGAATCTTTGTTGTCGATCATTGGATCGTTAAATGCATCTACGTGACCTGATGCTTTCCAGGTTGATGGGTGCATGAAGATGGAGGCATCAATTCCGACAATATTCTCGTTCATTTGCACCATGGCTTTCCACCAGTATTCCTTGATGTTATTTTTCAATTCAACACCATTTTGGCCGTAGTCGTAAGCTGCGTTTAAGCCATCATATATTTCACTTGAAGGAAAAATGAAACCATATTCCTTGGCATGTGAGGTGATCTTTTTTAATGAATTGTCGTCATTTTGTGCCATGCCGCAAAGATATGTAAAAGGGTGTCAAGAAAAACAGCTTTTTGACTCGAGTTGGTACTGAAATGAAGATGGAGTTGATAATTACCATTGAAAGTCAATTCATTTGGGAATAGGAGTACAAAAATGAAAAAGTGGAATTATTCTTGTTTCTAGTCCTTTAGAGAGTTGAAAAAGGGCTTAACCCTCAGAATTAAATATATTAGCATTGAATGAATAAAAGATTGATATATGCGGTTGGAGCAATTGTATTTATTGTTCTCCTTATCATAGGGATCAATCAATACAGGCTGCATCAAACTAAACAATTCAGTCCGGAGGATACGGCTGAATATATCAATTCAGATATTTCCATTAGGGTATTTTACAACAGACCTTCTAAAAAGGGCCGAAAGATCTTTGGATACCTTGTTCCATTCGGACAATGGTGGAGGACAGGGGCTAACGAAGCTACACAGATAGAGCTTTCTAGAGACATTCAGTTCACTAATGGTTCAGTACTGAAAGCTGGTAATTACTCAATGGTCACCATTCCAAATTCGAATGATTGGGAAGTGATCTTTAATTCTAGGATACCTGATTGGGGCACAGAATATTATCCAGAATACGATGTGGCGAATGTTAAGGGAACCTTAGAAAAACTACCTCAGACCGTTGAATTCTTTACTATTGATTTTACGGAAGACCGCGGAGAACCTAGGCTGACCATGGCGTGGGACGATACCAAAGTAACGGTTCCTTTTATAGTTCTTTGATTACCTATCGAACTTTAGAGCTACTTCTTGCAGACTATCATTAGAGCCTACAACAGTGAGTATATCTCCTTGTCTTAAGCGAGTATACCCATGAGTGATCAAAGTTTGCCCTCTTCTATTCACAGACAGAATAATGATATCTGAAGGAAGGCGGAGGTCTCTTAAGGCCAAACCTCTCATATTCGGATTCAGAACTTCTACATCCATAGTGTCTTGATTCTCTTGCATACCCAAAAGTAATGTGGCTGCCTGTGGTGAACGCACCAAATGGTCCATTAAACTTACCATGGCAGTAGACGGGTCTACGATCAAGCAACCAAGTTTATGGAATGCCTCAAAGTTGAATCTTCGGTTAAGTCGAACAACAATATCTTTGGTGCCCACATGTGTATAAAGATTTTCAGCGATCTCGAGGTTTTCTTGATCGGTTAGGGTCAGTACTACTGCCTCTGCCTTTTTGATATCTACGAGTTCAAGAGATTTTAAAGAGAAATCTTCGAGCTTGAAAATGGTGATGTCTGGATAATCCTCAGGATTAACATCTTCCTTTTTAGTTAGAATTGCAGCTTCCCAACCGTGCTCCTTTAATTGGCGTGCAAGGGCAACAGACTGCGATTCGAATCCAATAATAAAGGCATCTCTAACTCCATCGAATTGTGGTACCTGTGCCCTGGTTCTTGCTTCACCAACAATATTAATAGCCCATTTAAATAGAGGAGGGCCAATGAATTGATTGATCACTATTACGGCAACCACTATGGTTTGAAATGCTGTTCCCCATTCTGGAAACTGATTAGCCACTACACTCGCCAAACCTAACCCAACTCCTGCTTGAGTAACAAAAGGCATCCAGCCGATCCTTTGAAATAAAGGAGAGTCGCCTGCCAATCGCCCACCTACAAATGAACCGATGATCATAGTGATAAGGCGGATGAAGAAGAGCATAAATGCAACTCCTATTAAAGCAATTAATGCATCAACAGAAACATTGGCACCAGTTAAGGTAAAGAAACAGATATAGACGTATGGGCTTAATTGCTCGAGAATAGAAATGAATTCTTGTCTGTATTTAGAATAGTTGGTGACAATAAAACTACCAATGATGCAGATCAGTAAAGCCTCTAAATGTACAGTCTTACCAAACCAATCGTAAGAATTAGCATCGATGTAATGATTCAATAAATAAACCGAATACCCTATCAGGAGCAATAAGGCTCCTTTCAGATATTGATGCATATGTAGGCTAAGCATAAAAATCAGCACTCTACCTACTAGCCAGCCTAAGCCAAATGAAACAGCTAGCTCAGCGATTAGAATCAATAAAAAAGAGATAGTGAAGGGATCACCATTGACCAAAGTAATAGACAATGAGAAACAGATAGCAAACAGTAAAATGACGAGGAAGTCTTTCAGAACAGTAACTCCCATGGCCATCTGAACAAACGGACCTTTCGCTCTTAACTCTTGAATAACAGCTATGGCAGATGCAGGAGATCTTGCTACAAAAATAGCAGCCATCAGCATGGAAATGGCTGCTTGAGTTGCAGTGTTTTGGCCACGCATAAAAGGGATCTGCTCTGCTAAGAAATAAATGATCAGTCCGCTACCGACAAATGTAATGACCAGTTGTCCGAAGGTCATCCATTTAATGCTTTTAAGCCTACTTCTTAATTCTCGTAAGTACAATTCAGCAGCAGCAGCAAAGGCAATGAAAGCCAATGAAATATCATTAATAAACTGAAGAGATTGACTAGAGCTCTTTGGCAATAACTTGAACATGAATGGACCTGCCATTAAGCCAATGATGAGCAGACCGGTGATCAATGGAAGTTTAAGCCTCTGCAAAAACTTAGCGATCTGGTTAGCTGCAACCGCCACAATAATGAAGCCTCCTAATAGGAGCAATACCTGATTTAAATCTGTCATTTGAGGGTTTTACAGAATCTGCAACTCGTAATATAAAATAGATAATTGGTTTTGCTATCAATTAATTCCCAGATTATATGAAGGGAATATTAAACCTTATTGCTTTTAGCTCATCCAAAAGACAAACAACAAATTTATTATGAGAGCTTTATTTACAAGCATTTTGCTGGCTGTGATGGTCTTATCAGTTCAGCAAATAAATGCACAAGAAGAAAAGACCCTGTTAAAAACAGAGCAGATGGCTCAGCGTCTTGATCTCGATGAAACTCAAAAATCTGAGTTAGACAAGGTCTTGAAAGAACTTAGAGAAGAAAGAAGAGCAAGAATGGAAAAAGCTCGCAAGATGAGAGAAGAAATGAAACGAGATGCTTTTCTAGAAAAACAATCTCAGCGAGAAAAGTTAGAAGAAATACTTACTGAAGAGCAACTACAAAAACTCAAATCATTGAGGCCTCAAGAACCAAGAAGAGAACAGGTTCGTGACAGAGGAATGAGAAGGGGAGATGAAAGAATCGAAAGATTTATGAAAGAGCGCAACCGAGAAAGGATGCGCTTTAGATTCAGAGAACGGATCAGGGATAATAAGTCAGAAGAAAAAAGAGGAGGCAATTAAGCCTCCTTTTTTATTTCCAATCATTTTCATTTTTTGGGCCCATTTTACCTTCTACACTTTTAAGTAGTATTAGCGGGTTATATTCATAACCTCCTTTGATGACGCGGAGAATGTTGCGGGTGTTTTTGATATCCTCTAGTGGGTTACCTTCAACAACGAACATGTCAGCAAGTTTACCTACATCAATGCTTCCTAATTTATTACCCAGCCTCATGGCATTTGCCCCATTGATGGTGGCAATCTTGAGTACTTCAGCGGCTGGAATTCCAACAGAATTTAGAGCTTCCATTTCCCTGTGAGAAGAGAAACCCGGAATATACTCACCTACCGATGGATGGTCTGTTCCAAGAGTGATCTTGCCACCTTTATCAAAATACCTTTTAACTGTTTTCTTTTTGATATCGAAGATCTTTTGAAACATGCCTAATTCCTGACGAGTTTCTTCAGTAATTTCAAAGGCATATGGAGTAAGGTATTTGCGCTCATCGTGCCAATAATCATAGAATTCTTCCCTAACACCATAATACCCATAGGCAGTTAGGGTAGCATCGAAATAGACATTATTAGTAATGAACCAATCGATCTGCTTGTCGATCTTTTTCAAGGTTTCGGAATCATTTAAGTCCAAGTCCTGCAAGGTAGCATAGGCCGATGCCGATTCTGGTAGGGCATCTCCCCCTAAAAAGTGCTCTATTCTGTCGATTCCCATTGCAATAGCATCTCTGGGGTTAACGGTATTTCTATAGCCTGAGCCTAGATGTCCCGTAACTGTTAAACCATGTTGATGGGCTCTTTCGATGAGTGCCTGAAGAAGCACAGGTGATATGCCTTTGGCCTTGAAACCAGCAGCTCCTAATTCAGCCCATTTGTCAACTCTTGCATAAATATCTTCAACTGTGGTGCTTGTGTACCATCCTGGATATGCTGTTCCGAAATATGGGCCTGAACTATGGATTCTTGCTCCTATTTTTTCACCTCTATCTATGGCTCTTCTTGCTTCTAGCATGACCTCAGGTTGTATCTCTCCTCCAGGAAAAGTGGAGGTTACTCCATTCGCAAGAAAGATGACTGGATTCGCTTCAACCTCATCTCTTCTGATTCCATCGAAAGTAACTCTATAATGAGCATGCAAGTCGAAAATACCCGGAAGTAAGTATTCGTTGTCTGACAAATTGATGGTTTTGAATTCGCCTTCAATGGGTCTGTTTCCTATAAGTGAGACAAGTTTTCCTGATTGAACTACGATTCCTTGATTTTGAATCATGGCTCCGGAATTCACATCAAAATAATGACCACCATTGATGATGAGATTCTGAGCTGGAAGTAGCAAAGGTGCCACCAAGAATAAGAGCAGAATTAGCTTTTTCATAAGGTTGAATTTAGGACTTTAAGGTAGTATTTACCTTTAAACCATTGGTGAGTGTTTTATGAACGGGACATTTATCAGCGATCTCAACGATCCTATCTCTTTGTTCTTTAGTGAGGTCGCCTGTGAGTTCTATAAACCTATCAATGAATTCCATCTTACTTTTCTCGGAAAGGTCTTGGGCATCGTCTGCATGTCTTTTTTCACGAGTAAGATGCACTTTCACTTCTTCCAAAGGAATCTTTTTGTGCTTAGCGTACATTCTTATGGTCATGGCTGTACATGAACCTAAGGCAGCAACAAGTAAGTCATAAGGGGTTCCTCCTAAATTTGTTCCGCCTTGACTTTCAGGTTCGTCAGTAAGAATGAAGTGACCATTGGCCATAATTTCAGTTTGCAAACCTCTATCGGCTTCATTTCTAACTACCACTTGATGATCCGTTTCAAGCTCTTCTAAACCCTCCATTTCAATATACCTTTGAGTCCATGATGCGACGATCTGCCCTACATATTGTGCATCTCCTCTATGAGTCAGCAAATGATCTGCTCCATCTAAGGATACATAGCTTTTTGGATGCATGGCAGAGGTATAGATCTTCTCGGCATTTTTAATATCCACCGTTTGATCTTGCGGAGAATGCATAACGAGTAAAGGACGCCTTAGCTCCTTGATGAAATTCGACTTTTCATAATTCTCAAGGTCATCGACAAACTGCTTTTTGATCACAAAGGGTAGTCCTCCTAAGTTGACCTTGGCTTTTCCCTCTTCTTCAATCTTATCAATTGAATCTTCAAACAAGTGTTTGACATGGACCGGGTCGGCAGGAGCACCCACTGTAGCCACGGCCTTGATGTATTCTAATTGATGCGCAGCCATTAGCACTGCAGCACCTCCTAATGAATGACCGATCATAATTTGGGCTTCACCATAATTTTCCTTGAGGTATTCGGTGGCAGTAATAAGGTCGCTTACATTTGTTGAGAAGTTTGTATCCTCAAAATCTCCTTCACTTTCTCCTAAACCTGTAAAATCAAACCTTAATACCCCTATTCCTTTTGAAGTTAATGCCCGGCTTATATGTGTAACTGCATTGAGGTTCTTTGAACAAGTAAAGCAATGAGCAAAAACAGCATAGGTATATGTTCTTTTATCGACAGGCAACTCTAATCGAGCTGAAAGTTTTTGTCCTTCTAGGTTGGGGAAACTAAGCTTGATGGTTTTCATAATGAATGTTCTGTTCTTTAAAATAGGAGAAGCGGATAAAAAGTTTCTGACTAGGGGTTTTTTATCATTCTACTGTTTATTAATTAACTACCTAATCAAAAGCACTCTTTCAAAGGTTAAAAACTCAGGAATTGGAGGAGATTAATGGTAAAATTTTAACTCATAGAGTGTGATAGATTGGAAGCTGCCATTTGGCGGCTTCTTTGTTTATTAAGATAACCTTAATTCAAAACAAATATCTTTGTGCCCTGTTCTTCCTGAAGAATCTTTAGACATGGCGAAAAATATCACTGGCGTTTTAATCGTGAATCAAGGGACTACTGACAGTCCGGCAACATCTGATGTCAGAAAATACCTGAGAGAGTTTTTAATGGATGGTAGGATCATAGATATTCCTGTCATTCCCCGGTTTTTATTAGTCAATGGTATTATTGCTCCTTTTAGAGCGCCAAAGTCGGCCAAAGAGTATAAGAAACTTTGGGTTGAAAGAGGTTCTCCGCTTAAAATGTATGCTGAAGATGTTCGTGATATGCTTCAGGACTCCCTGGGAGATACCTTTAAAGTCGTTATTGGGATGAGATACCAAAGCCCAAGTATTGACTCGGCTTTGAAAGAATTGAAAGAAGCGAACGTTGAGCGAATTATTGTGATTCCTCTTTTTCCTCAATATGCTTCAGCGACTACGGGATCAGTATCGGCAAAAGTAAATGAGATCGTCAGCAAATGGCAGATCATTCCTTCAATTACTCATGTCAATCAATTTTTAGAGCATCCGAAATTCATTCAGGCTTTTGCAGAAAATGGGAGAGCAATGTTGAAGGAGAAAGAATATGATCATATCATCTTTAGCTATCACGGTGTTCCTGAAAGGCATATTCGAAAAGGTTCTGTAGGCGATCAGTGTCAGTTAGGCACATGCTGTGAAGCCTTCCATGAAAGAAATAGGTATTGCTATCGAGCGCAATGCTTTCATACCACAAGACTGCTTGCCAAGGAATTAGGTCTAGAGAAGGAAAAGTATACCACTACTTTTCAATCGAGATTAGGAAAAGATCCCTGGATCCAACCTTATACAGATAAAGTACTTGAGGAATTACCTGAAAAAGGAATCAAGAAGGTATTGGTATTTTCTCCAGCATTTATTGCAGACTGCTTAGAGACTACTCTTGAAGTAGGGGAAGAATTCAAAGAAGAATTTTTTGAAGCAGGAGGTGAGGTTTGGGACTTGGTTCCAAGCTTAAACGATTCTCCTTTATGGGTTGAATGTTTGGAAGATTTGGTATTACAGGCTAGTCCAAAAGCTGAATCTGCTCTATCCTAAGCTCTTCAAAAGTTGAGGCTCCACAGTTTTTGAGATTGTTAAGAAATTCAACTTTCACAAGTACATTAAGCCCTTCTTGTTGATATTCGGGAGGCAGATATGTGGGAAAGAATGTGGTATTCCCAATATTAATTAGCCAAGGGCAATTAGTCATTCCTCTATCACCCAAAAGAATAGTGCCTTGAACTTCTTGTATATCGATATCTGCATCGCTACAACTTAATACAGCGATGCATAAGACGATAAATATAGTGCTTAGTGCTTTCATTAAACTTCAACAGGGGCCAAAATCTCTTCTAGCTTAGCAACGGTATAATCTACTTCATCGGTTGTGTTGTACTTGCTAAAAGAAAACCTTATTCCTTGTCTACTAGGGTCTGCATTAATTCCATTCAAGACATGAGAGCCCGTATTTGCCCCACTTGAACAGGCGCTTCCTCCAGAGGCGGAAATGCCATTAATATCTAAACTGAAAAGTAGCATTGCGTTATTTTCATGTGCAGGGAAACTAGCATTCAAAACAGTGTATAAACTTCTTTCCGAATCAAGATTCCCATTGAATTGAATCTCAGGGATGGCGGTCTTCAGCTTGTGGATCATTCGATCTTTTAATCCTTGGACGTGAGCCCTATGGGTATCCATATTGGAGTAAGCCAGTTCTAGTGCTTTAGCCAAGCCCACGATTCCATAGACATTCTCAGTTCCACCACGTCTATTTCTTTCTTGTCCTCCGCCTTCTATAAATCTCCCAATAGAACGGCTCTTACAAACCCTTAAGAAACCAACACCTTTTGGACCATGGAATTTATGAGCTGATCCTACCACGAAATGTGCTTTGAGCTTTTTTAGATCATGAGTGAAGTGGCCCATAGTTTGGACAGTATCTGAATGAAAAGTACCGCCATACTCTTCAACTAGTTCACCAATTCTATCGATATCGTTCTTCGTCCCGATCTCATTATTAGCATGCATAATACTAACCAGAGAGTTGGGGTTATTTTTTAGGAGCTGCTCAAGATGTGCCATGTCGATGTGGCCTTTTTCATCTAGATCAACATAGCTGGCTTTAACTTTACCAGCCTCGACTAACCTTTCAATAGTATGTTTTACGGCATGGTGCTCAATACTGGTTGAGATTATATGCTTGACTTTATATGCATCCACCGTGCAGCAAATGGCGGTATTGTCAGCTTCCGTTCCTCCTGAAGTAAAAAAGATCTCTCCGGGAACAGTATTTAAAAGTTCTGCAACCTTCCTTCTGGCGTGTTCGATCTTAGTTCGAACTTCTCTGCCATGAGCGTGAGTTGATGAAGGATTCCCATACATATCCAGCATCAATGGCTTCATTACTTCAAACACTTCCGGGTCCAAAGCAGTAGTTGCGGCATTATCCAAATAGACCTTCATAGTCGTAAAAAATTAATTGGACACAATCTCTCTTATGTCTGACATTATTTTTTGTGCCAAATGGTCTGCTGTTGCAGAAGATTCAGACTCGGCATAAATTCTAATAATAGGTTCCGTATTCGATTTCCTCAAATGAACCCACTCTTTATCAAATTCAATTTTGACACCATCAATCGTATTGACGGGTTGTTTCTTATATTTCTCCTGCATCTCGACTAAGACTTTGTCAACGTCAATATCTGGAGAAAGATCGATCTTATTCTTCGAAATATGGTAGTTAGGATATGTCGAACGAAGAATAGAGACTCGTTTTCCGAAATTGGCTAAGTGCGTTAAAAATAGAGCGACTCCAACCAATGCGTCTCGTCCAGAATGTAATTCGGGATAGATAATTCCACCATTTCCTTCGCCACCAATAATTGCATTGGTCTCCTTCATTTTGGTAACAACATTCACTTCGCCTACGGCCGCAGCTTCATAGATGCCTCCTCTTTTCTCAGTGACATCTCTTAAGGCTCTGGTAGATGAA
The DNA here is from genome assembly GCA_965661435.1 of Roseivirga sp. Classification (GTDB taxonomy): domain Bacteria; phylum Bacteroidota; class Bacteroidia; order Cytophagales; family Cyclobacteriaceae; genus Roseivirga. Next base: position 8,352 of record CBFIDS010000073.1, on the reverse strand, counting down.
AGATTGGAAACGGTATTACCCTTTGTTTTGCTCAACACATAATCAGCGATGGCTACTAGCGTATATTCTTCACCAAAGGTATTTCCGTTTTCATCCACAAAAGCGAGCCTATCAACATCGGGATCGACTACAATTCCGAGATCGTATTTACCTGACTCCAACATGGAGCTAATCTGTCCTAAATGCTCTGGTAGTGGCTCGGGGTTATGAGGAAAGTTTCCTGTTGGCTCGCAGTAAAGAGGCTCCACACTAACACCAAGTTTTTTTAATAATGGAACAATCGAGATGCCACCTGTTGAATTCACAGCATCAACCACTACTTTGAAATTTGCATTAGCAATGGCTTCTGTGTCTACCAAAGGAAGCTGAAGAATCATATCAATATGCTTATCGATATAACTATCATCATAGCTTACCTTACCTAGCTTTTTAACTGAGGCGAACTCGAAGTTATCTTGATCAGCGATGTCCAAAACTTCTTTACCATCGTCTCCACTAATGAATTCTCCTTTATGGTTTAAAAGTTTGAGGGCATTCCACTGTACAGGATTATGACTGGCAGTTAGAATGATTCCACCCCCAGCATTTTCTAATGGGACAGCTATTTCTACGGTTGGAGTTGTTGATAGGCCTAGGTCGACCACATCTATTCCTAAACCAATAAGTGTAGAGGTCACAAGGTCTGAGATCATTTTACCAGAAGGCCTAGCATCTCTACCGATTATGATCTTCTTTTTGCCGGTATTTTTGACAACCCAGCTACCAAAAGCTGCTGCAAACTTTACTGTATCAATGGGAGTAAGAGACTCATCTACCTTTCCTCCAATTGTTCCTCTTATTCCAGAAATGGATTTGATTAGTGTCAATTCTATCTGTCGTTTTCTTCAGGGCAAAAATACGAAATGACCTCAAGAAAAAACGATAGTAAGTAAGATATTAAGATGTAAGGAAATGGATTATTTGAACTTGGAGAGAACTTTGTCTACTTCATTATCGGGGTTACCGCAAGATTCTCCAGCTTTAACTTCTTTTCCGCAGTATCCACAAGTAGCACCTTCTTTATTCAAAAACGGACTTTGAGATGCGCAAGTTCCTTTGAACTCTCCATTTTTAAGGAGTAATAAGCGTACAGACATTCCTACAAAAAAGAGTCCTATGAGTACTAGAGTCAGAATTAAAGTTGTCATCTTCTACTTATTTTGTGCAAAGTTAATATCTCTCTTTTGTTAACACTACCTTTATGCTAGAAGTTTCTAAATCGGTAAAAGTCTATGATCCAACCACCAGAAGACAATAAAAGAAAGGAAAAGCTCGAAGCCTTCGATCGATTATTGACCATTATGGATGAGCTACGACTTAATTGTCCTTGGGATAAAAAGCAAACCCTAGAGTCGATCAGACACCTGACCATCGAAGAAACTTACGAGTTATCGGATGCCATTCTGAGTGAGGACCTAGAAGAGGTAAAGAAAGAGATCGGTGATCTTATGCTACATATGGTTTTTTATTCTAAGATCGCTGATGAAAAAGGAGCTTTTGATGTTGCAGATGCGCTTACGGCAATCTCAGATAAACTTGTGCATAGACATCCACATATTTATGGAGATGTTGAGGCCAAAGATGAAGAGGCAGTAAAAGCCAATTGGGAAAAGATAAAGCTCAAAGAAAAGGGGAATAAGTCGGTTTTAGGAGGAGTGCCTACTTCATTACCAGCTTTGGTCAAGGCTGTTCGGATTCAAGATAAGGCTCGAGGCGTTGGTTTCGACTGGGAGAAAAAAGAACAGGTTTGGGAGAAAGTCGAAGAAGAGATGCAGGAGTTCAAAGAGGAGTTCAATGCAGCATCTGATTCCATTGATAAATCAAAAGCCACACTGGAATTTGGAGATCTGTTATTCTCTTTGGTCAACTATGCACGGTTCATTGATATAGATCCAGAAGAAGCATTAGAAAGAACAAACCTAAAATTCATTAAGAGATTTAATTATTTAGAGTCTGAATCAAAAAAAGATGGTAAGTCTATTGGCGAAATGTCCTTGGCAGAAATGGATGAATACTGGGAAAAAGCGAAATCGTTGAAATGAATTGGAAGAAACTCTTAAGTAAGTTTTTAGTCTGGCGAATTCGACATTTAAGTACCCGCAATTTTGTGATCCTTATTGCAGGAGTTGTGGGTATAGTTGGTGGAGTTGCGGCTGTTACCCTAAAGAGTACGGTACACTTGATTCAAGAGCTGATCTTAGATATAAAAGTTGACTATGCCTATTTGGTTTTCCCAGTTTTAGGAATCATAGCAACAGCTTTCCTCGCCAGATATGTGCTCAAAGAACAATTAGGACATGGTATCACTAGTATACTTTTTTACATCTCTAAAAAGTCTAGCATAATTCATAGGAACAAGATGTTCAGTAGGATGCTGACTTCCGGAATTACTGTAGGATTTGGGGGCTCAGTCGGACTAGAGGCACCGATCGTAGTTACGGGGTCTGCTATAGGCTCTAATATTGGTCGCTTAATGCACCTTAATTATAAGCAACGGACTTTGATGATCGGCTGCGGGGCTGCTGCGGCTATTTCTGGCATATTTAATTCTCCTGTCGCCGGTGTCATATTTAGTATAGAAGTTATCATGACTGATGTGACGATCGCAGCATTTACTCCATTGCTGATCGCGTCTGTCTTAGGCTCCTTAGTTTCAATGACTCTTTTAGGAGATGATGTGCTATTTTCTTTTAAATTAACAGACCCACTGAAGACATCTGATTTTATCTATTATTTATTGCTTGGGTTCTTATGCGGTCTAGTTTCAGTTTACTTTTCCAGAGTTACTTTATGGACAGAAAACCTGATCTCAAGAGTAAAAGCTATTTTCACCCGCGCTTTAATTGGAGGGGTTGCTTTGGCGGCAATTATATTTCTTTTAGCACCTTTATACGGTGAGGGGTATAAATCTATAGAACTACTATTAGAAGGCAGGGCACAACAGATTGTCTCATCTAGTAAATTATTTGCCAGTTTTAGTGAGCCCTGGTTTCTTGTCTTTTTTGCCTTAGCCATTTTGCTAGTAAAGCCCATTGCAACCGGCCTAACCCTTGGCGCAGGGGGAAATGGCGGAATCTTTGCACCCTCATTATTTATTGGTGGTGTGGCAGGTTACATTTTTGCCCAAGTCAATAATCTGATCAATACATCTAATACTCTTTCTATGAGTAACTTCACTTTAGTGGGTATGTGTGGGGTAATGAGTGGCGTACTTCATGCGCCATTAACAGCCATATTCTTGATAGCCGAGATAACCAGTGGCTATACACTTTTCCTTCCGCTGATGTTGGTTTCAGCTGTGGCTTATTCAACCAATAGCTATTTTGAAAAGTACTCTTTCTACACGGCAAAGCTGATCAAGTCAGGCGACCTAATTCCATATGATAAAGACCTGCAAGTTTTAAGCTTGATCAGCATCAGCAAGATGATTGAAAAAGACCTGCTCACTATTCATCCTGAAAAGACACTAGAAGAATTAGTGGCTCTTATTAAAAGGTCTCCAAGAAATATTTTTCCTGTCGTTACGGAAGAAAATGAACTTAAGGGTATCATAACGCTAGATGATGTACGCGAAATTATGTTTGATAGTGAAACCCAGAAAAATGTAATTGTCGAAACCTTAATGCACAGACCACCTGAAACTGTACAATCCCATGATAAAATGGAAGAAGTTATGGCTAAGTTTGAAAAAACAGGCGCATGGAATTTACCTGTCATAGACCATGGTCAATATGTTGGGATTGTATCTAAGAGTAGAATCTTTAATGCCTACCGCACCAAACTAAGGAGACAGCACAAGGAATAGTTGAGCTAATCGCGCTAAATGGCTGTTTTTCAGGAGGATAATTTAAATAGATTTTCTGAAGCGGGTCAAAGTTATCAACAAAAATCAACTACTGATAAAATCTGATAAATACCTGATAAACAGTTGTTTGCATAACTCGAGTGGATAACTGTGGATAAATTCTCGATTTTGTGGAAAAAAAACTGCTATTTTTTTTGATTCTTTTTTTTGTCTAAAACGAATCATTCTGGCAACTCTCATTTTAGTTAAATTCTGTTTAATAATATGTAAAAAGATTTAAACATTTGTTCTAATATTCTGCCTACTTGACCATTAATATTACATACAGGAGCGCCTCATTTTAGGTTACGGTAATATTAACAGTATTTGCTACTTTTAATTTTCAGAGTTAATGCGATATAAAGATTGTTTTAAGCAGAATACATTCAATTTAAAGCATCTTAGAATAGTGCAATTATTTTATAGGTGTCAAAAATCAGAAATGACTCGAATCTGAAAATTTTTAATCAATGATCACTCAATTGTGTTCTTATTAAAACGTATTAGCTAAAATGAAGAAATTCATCATACTGATTTCATTAGTTGCGTTCTTCTCTTGTGACTCTAAAAATAGTAGTTCACAAGAGATAGAAGTAGTAAAGTTCGAAGCCCTAGAGCAGTTGATGAATCAGGATTCAGATAAAATAGAGGTTATTAATTTTTGGGCTACTTGGTGCAAACCATGTATTGTCGAGCTTCCTTATTTCCAAAGGCTTCATGAGCAGAATGATAATGTAAATGTCACACTGATATCACTAGACTTTGCAGATGAATTCGATAAAAAAGTGATTCCTTTTGTAGAAGAGAATGAATTAACGACTGATATCATGTTGTTAGATAATATTGATTATAACTCTTGGATCAGTAAAGTTGATCCTTCGTGGTCGGGAGCGATACCAGCAACATTGATCATCAATCATAAAACTGGTGTAAGGAAGTTTTTTGAAAAGGAGATGGAGGAAGGCGAACTAGAAGGAATAGTAGAAGATTTAAATGACTAAATTGAAAAACCATGCAAATATTAAAAACATTGCTTCTTTCGACTGTAATGCTTTTTACCCTAACGGGGGAAAGGTTAGATGGTCTAGAAGTAGGCGATAAAGCTGTTAATTTTAACCTGAAGAATATAGATGGTTCAACCGTATCTCTTTCTACCACAAAGAGTGTAAAAGGATATATTTTAGTATTTACTTGTAACACCTGTCCTTATTCAGTCTTGTATGAAGATAGAATTATTGCATTACATGAAAAGTATGCAGATCTGGGGTTTCCAGTAATAGCAATTCAGCCCAACGATCCTCAAAAGTCTCCTGGAGATTCTTTTACAAACATGCAGAAAAGAGCGGAAGAGAAAGCCTTTCCATTTCCTTATTTAATCGATGAAGCGCAAGAGGTCACAAGAACATATGGAGCCACAAATACACCTCATGTTTATATTTTGAACAAATTATCTGATGATAATTATCGAGTAGAGTACATAGGAGCAATCGATAATAATAGTAGAAACCCTCAAGCTGCTAGTAAGCATTATGTAGAAGAGGCGGTTGATAATATTTTACTGGGGAAACAGATCTCTATTACCTCGACAAAAGCAATTGGCTGTACCATTAAATGGGGAAATTGAACATAAAGATATGGAATCAGAAGGCGGTTTATCCGCCTTTTTATGAGCTAACTTTTTGAGGGTTCACTAGTTTAAGGATATCTTCCAAGTATTCTCTATTATTAGAAAGGCGTGGGACTTTATGCTGACCGCCTAACTTTCCTCGTTGTTTCATCCACTTATAAAACGTACCAGGCACAGCTTTATGTACAATAGGTAAAGTCAATGCTAAACTTTTATGTCTTTTAGCATCATAATCAGAGTTAATGCTTCTCAATGTGGTATCAAGAGTTTGAATAAAAATATCTAAGTCGTCTGGCTCTTTTTCAAACTCAACTATCCATTCGTGTGCTCCTTTTTCGTTTTCAGCCAAGTATTTTGGCGCAGCGGTAAAGTTGTTGATCTGAGCCCCAGTTCGTTGACAAGCAGTAGAAATTGCTCGCTCTGCATTTTCTACTACAACTTCCTCTCCAAAGGCGTTAATAAAATGTTTGGTTCTTCCAGATATCTTGATTTTGTAAGGGTCTGTAGAGGTAAATACAACTGTATCACCAATCTGATATCTCCATAGACCTGCATTAGTCGTAATCAATATGGCATAGTGTTCACCAACTTTCACTCCGTCTAAACCAACCACCTTAGGTTCTTCTTTGTGAATCTCTGCATAAGGGATGAACTCATAATAAATTCCATAGTCCAGCATTAGGAGCATGTCTTCAGAATGCGGCTCAAATTGAATTCCAAAGAATCCTTCAGAAGCATTATATGTTTCCATGTAACGCATCTTATCCGATGGAATGAGACTTTGAAATATGCTTTTATAAGGACCGAATGCCACAGCACCATGGAAGAAAACCTCCAAGTTGGGCCATATTTCGGTCATGTCTTTGGCACCCGTTTTTTCTAATATTTTTTGGAGTAGTACTATCGTCCAAGTTGGAACACCTGAGATGCTTGTGACATTCTCATTCATGGTATACTCAGCCATCTTCTCGATCTTCGATTCCCACTCCTCCATTAAGGCAATGTCTAATGTAGGCGTCCTTACAAACTTGGTCCAATAAGGAAGATTGGACATGATTACAGCTGAAACATCACCATAAAATGATTCCTGATTGCTATCATGTTGATTAACCTGCTGACTTCCACCAATGGTTAGCCCTTTTCCATCGAACATCCGAGTATTCTCGTAATAATTGCAATAAATGGAAAGCAGGTCTTTTCCGCCCTTAAAATGACATTCTTCTAAAGCCTCGTAAGAAACGGGAATGAATTTACTTCGAGCATTTGTAGTACCAGAAGATTTGGCGAACCATTTGACATCGGAAGGCCAAAGAAGATTCTGCTCTCCAGCCATGTTCCTTTCAATGTATGGACTAATGTCTTCGTAGGAAAACGTTGGAATCATCTTTCTATACTGCTCTGGAGTGTGGACATCAGCAAAGCCATGTGTTCTGCCGAATTCAGTATTTCGGGCAGTGGTTATTAGCCTTTTGAACAATTCCTCTTGAACTTCATGTGGGTATTTCATGAAAAGGTCGATTTGATGCATTCGCTTTTTCATGACCCAGGTCAAGATGGAATTAATTATGGCCATTAGATCTTTCTTTTTAATTCAAAGTGCTTACCAAGATACACTTTTCTGACCTGTTCATCAGCAGCTAATTCCTCGGCAGTTCCGGCTTTAAGTAGTTTACCTTCGAACATTAAATAGGCTCTATCAGTAATAGAAAGGGTTTCTTGAACATTGTGATCAGTGATCAGAATTCCGATATTCCTGTTTTTTAGTTGAGCTACAATAGATTGAATTTCCTCAACGGCAATTGGGTCAACTCCAGCAAAAGGTTCATCTAACAAAACGAAAGATGGATCTACCGAGAGCGCTCTTGCGATTTCGGTTCGTCTTCTTTCTCCACCTGATAAAACTCTTCCTTGATTCTTTCTAACATGGGATAAGCTGAATTCTTCGATCAAAGCTTCCATCTTATCCTTTTGTTCAGCCTTACTAAGGTCCGTCATTTCTAGCACGGCCATAATATTTTGTTCAACAGTAAGTTTTCTAAAAACGGAAGGCTCTTGAGCTAAATACCCAATTCCAAGCTTAGCACGCTTGAACATGGGTAAGTGAGTAATGTCTTCCTGATCTAGATAAATGCTGCCCTCATTTGGCTTGATGAGACCAACTATCATGTAGAAACTTGTCGTTTTTCCGGCACCATTTGGCCCTAATAGTCCAACGATCTCTCCTTGATTAACTTCAACAGAGATATCATTGACCACTTTTCTTTTCTTGTATACCTTGACGAGGTTGTTAGCCTTGAGCTTCATGCACTAATAATTAATCTTCAAACTTAATGTCTTTGACAAAGAGCTGAAGTGTATTCTGACCCCTGAAGTCATTTTCTTCTATGGTAAAGGCCATACCGAATTCTAATCCACAATTTACCAAATCATAGTAATCTCCAAGCCCAAAGCCTATCGCTTCAATAGCAATATTAGTGCCTGCTTGCTTGGCTGTAAATTTTAAATGTTGCTCTTTTAAAAGTTTAACATTTGAAGCTTGAATGTTCTTAGTCACGAAGAGTGGCTGCATGTTCTTCGGCCCGAATGGAGCCATTTGTGAAATGATATTGTAGAACTTCCTATCAATTTCTTCCAGATCTAAAATGGAGTCGACATAAATAGAAGGTGTGAGCTGGTCTTTGGTGATCTTCTTTGAAACCACTTCTTCAAATTTTATTCGAAATGCGTCTACATTATCCACGGGCATTGTAACTCCTGCTGCATACATATGTCCTCCAAATTGATCGAGGAGTTCAGAACATTCGGAGATGGCCTCGTAGACATTGAAACCATCTACTGATCT
>CBFIDS010000072.1:0-9392 GCA_965661435.1 Roseivirga sp. | reverse complement strand
GCCATGATAGTAAAAAGGAAAATGACAGCACTACCAACCATAGAAACATAAACGAGCACCTCATGCGGATGCATTTGCTCCATTTTCTTGAAGGCCTCTTTCCGGAGGTTCAATTTTTCCTTCTCTTTTTTCATGATATCCTTAACACTTAAATAAACGAAAGGGTTATCTAACGAAACAATTTATTTCTGCTATCGGTCATAGTTGTCTGCGAAGACACGAAATAGAATTTATACCTTTGCGAGCCATTTGAATAAGAGATTTGAAGGTTAAAGATTTCATAAAGATTTACAAGGAAGATGCGGTGGTACAAACCATTGCAGAGAAGATCAAGCCTAACGAAACCGCGCACATCAAACTACAAGGTTTGGTAGGTAGCTTGGATGCTGTTGTAGCAGCGTCAGTCTACCAGCTCAATAAGCAGACTTCTATCTTTGTAATGCACGATAAGGAAGAAGCGGCCTACTTCCACAATGACCTTCAAAATTTACTTGGCGATAAGGAGGTCCTCCTTTTCCCCACTTCATATAAAAGACCTTATCAATTCGATGAAACTGAAAATGCCAATATTCTACAAAGGGCAGAGATCCTCAACAGGATCAACCACAAAGCGGCTGCCGGAGAATTGATCATCACCTATCCTGAAGCATTAACAGAAAAGGTGATCAACAGGAAATCTCTTAACAAGAACACTTTTTCGGCAAGAACGGGAGAAAAACTCGATGTTGAATTCTTGACCGAGTTGCTTCAAACTTATGACTTTGAGCCAACGGACTTTGTCTATGAGCCTGGGCAATTTTCTGTCCGTGGTGGAATTGTGGATGTTTACTCTTATGCTCATGACCTGCCCTACAGAATAGAACTTTTTGGGAATGAGATTGAAAGCATCAGAACCTTCGATCCTGTTTCTCAGCTGAGTCAAGAAAGCATCAAGGAGATCAACATCATACCTAATGTTCAAACAAGACTTTTGGAAGAAGCTCGTCAGTCATTTCTGAGCTTTATTCCAAAGAACTCTAAGATCTGGTTCAAAGATTACCAACAAACACTCGACACAATTACCAAATACTTCGATAAGGCAAGCGCTAACTTCGATGATGTTCTTTCTGTCACAGACACGCAAATTGTTTTAGGACCAGAAGAGTTATTCGAACAAGTCAAAGGATTCGAAAAAGAGCTAGAAGGTTTCCAACAAATAGAATTTGGGAATAGATTCTACCTAAAAACGGACTATGAACTAAAGTTCGATGCTGAACCGCAAACTTCTTTCAGCAAGAACTTCGATATGATTGCAGAAAACCTTGGCGAATGGCAGATGAAGAACATGTCGTTAAATGTTGCAGCAGAATCATTGGCACAATTCACCAGGTTGGATACCATTTTCAAAGAATTGGATCCCAGTCTGGAGGTTCAATCACTCAATATTGGCTTGAGAAGTGGTTTTATCGATAAGGATAGAGAGGTGTTGTGTTATACGGATCATCAACTCTTCGATAGATTCCATAAATACAAAACCAAAACCAAGCATTCAAAATCTAAGGCGCTTACCTTAAAAGAGCTACGCTCACTTCAGACAGGAGACTACGTAACTCATATTGACCATGGAATCGCCCGATTTGCTGGAATGGAAAAGGTGGATGTAAATGGTAGAAAACAGGAGTCGATCCGTTTGGTATATAAAGACGATGATCTCTTGTATGTAAGTGTGCACTCCATTCACAAGATCTCAAAGTATACCGGGAAGGAAGGGGCGCCTCCATCAATCAGCAAGCTTGGCTCTCCAGAATGGGAGAATAAAAAGAAACGAGTCAAAGGCAAGGTTAAGGATATAGCCAAAGACTTGATCAACCTTTATGCTAAAAGGAAAGAAGCTAATGGCTTTGCATTTGCGCAAGATGGTTTTATGCAAGCTGAATTAGAATCTTCATTCATTTATGAAGACACCCCTGATCAAGCTAAAGCTACAGACGATGTAAAAGCTGATATGGAATTAGCTCATCCAATGGACCGTTTGGTTTGTGGAGATGTGGGATTCGGGAAGACAGAGGTAGCAATTCGTGCGGCATTCAAAGCAGCCGCTAATGGTAAACAAGCCGCAGTACTTGTTCCAACAACTATATTGGCCATGCAGCATTTCAGAACTTTCTCTGAAAGGTTAGCAGATTTCCCGATCAACGTTGAATACATTAACCGATTCAAGACCACTAAACAGATCAAAGAGACCCTGGAAAGGGTGAAAGAGGGGAAAACAGAGATCTTAGTAGGAACCCACAGAATTGTCAACAAGGATGTTGAGTTCAAAGATTTAGGACTTCTAGTGATTGATGAGGAGCAGAAATTCGGTGTTAAAGTCAAGGACAAACTCAAGGAATTAAGAGTTAATGTAGATGTACTCACTCTAACTGCTACTCCAATACCAAGAACCCTACACTTTTCCCTTATGGGAGCAAGAGACCTCAGTATTATTGCAACTCCTCCACCCAATAGGCAGCCGGTAACTACTGAGATCCATACCTTCAATGATGAGCTGATCAGAGATGCCGTAAGCTTTGAACTAAGAAGAGGGGGGCAAGTATTCTTTGTTCACAACCGTATCAATGATATTGAAATGGTTGGTAATATCATTCTTCGACTAGTTCCAGACGCCAGGGTAGGAATTGCTCATGGTCAAATGGATGGTCAGTCGTTAGAAAAACGGATGGTCAAATTTATTGAAGGAGAGTATGATGTATTAGTTTCTACCAACATCATTGAGTCGGGACTAGATATCCCTAACGCAAATACGATTATCATTAACCATGCACACATGTTCGGTCTTTCAGATCTTCACCAAATGAGGGGTAGAGTTGGACGATCTAACCGAAAAGCCTTCTGTTACCTCCTTACACCACCGACCATTGGTTTGACAAGTGATGCTAGAAAACGCTTAAGTGCATTGGAAGAATTCTCAGACCTGGGCGATGGGTTCAAAGTAGCCATGAGAGATCTTGATATTCGAGGAGCAGGTAACTTACTTGGTGCTGAGCAAAGTGGATTCATCTCTGACCTAGGGTTCGACATGTATCAAAAAATTCTAGACGAAGCTGTCCAAGAATTGAAAGAAACTGAGTTTAAAGATCTTTTCACCAATGATTTGGTGAAAGAAGCCGCTCAAATTGTTGCTCAAGATTGCACCATAGAAACAGATCTTGAGATCTTGATTCCTGATACTTATGTTTCAAATATTACCGAGAGGCTAGGTCTTTATGCCAAACTAGATAGCATCAAAAAAGAAGAAAAATTGGATCAGTTCGTAAAGAACATCAAAGACCGATTCGGTCCAATTCCGGTATCTGTCCAAGACCTGATCGAAACCGTCAGGTTGAGATGGATGGCAGAGCAATTAGGCTTTGAGAAGGTGGCCATGAAAAATGAAAGCATGAAGTGCTACTTTATGCCTTCGGAAAAAGAAGCCTACTTTAAATCAGAAACTTTCGGAAAGATCCTCACTTTCATTCAGCAACATCCGAAAAAATGTAAGATCAAAGAGTACAAAACGCGATTGATCTTAAGAATTGATGAGGTTGAAAGTGTTGATGAAGCCAAAGAGTGGCTTAGTCAAATGTTAGGGTAAGATTTTTAATCTCAAGTTTAGAAACTCATTAGCTCCTTGAATTTAAGGGTTTGTCTTCGAGAAACATCTATTTCTTCACCCCCTTTAAGGTAAATTCGCAAGCTTCCACTAAACCAAGGTTCAATTCTTTCGATCCATTTTAGATTGATGATCTGCTGCCTATTAGCTCTAAAAAATGTTTTATCATCTAATCGAGATTCCAAATAGTTAAGTGTTCTGGTGATCATCGGCTTAGATTTTCCGAAATAAACGGTGGTGTAGTTTCCGCTAACTTCAAACAAACGAATTTCTGATAATTGAACGAACCAACAGCTTTCTCCATCTTTTACGAAGACCTGATCATTGATGGTCAGTTTATCACTTCCATCCGAAAGCTCTTCTTCTAATTGCTTCTTCTTGATCTTATCGAAGACTTTAGAAACTGCTCCTGCTAATCGTTGCTTTTCAACTGGTTTTACTAAATAGTCCAGAGCATTGTACTCAAACGCTTTGAGTGCATATTCGTCATATGCTGTAGAGAAAATCACCTCAGGAACGCTTTCTAACTCTTCTAATAGATCAAAGCCACTTTTTCCGGGCATTTGAATATCTAAAAAGATAAGGTCGGGTTTCAGTTCACCAATCTTCTCGATGGCTTCTTCAACATTAGCTGCTTCACCTACAATATTTACATTATCGAATTCCTTCAATAATCTCTTGATCTCATTTCTGGCTAACCGAGAATCGTCTACGATTAATGTCTTCATAGTGTTTAGTTCATCGGTATTTTAACAGTTGCACATACCATATTTTCATTCATATTTTCTACGGTTAGATTAGCCTTTTCACCATACAATAAGCGCAACCTTTCCTTAGAATTAATGATACCTATACCTCTTCGGTTTTCAGTTTTTGAGCCATTCACCTTCATTTGGCCTGTATTCTTCACGTAGATCATGGCACAATCATGGTTCAATTTCGCTTCTACAATGATCTCTCCTCCGCTTGGTAAATTGTTGATGGCGTGTTTAATAGCATTTTCAACCAGGGTTTGTACGATCATAGGAGGAATCATAATGTCTTCAGCCTCTTGATCTATTTTAAACTGGTAATTAAGCCTTTCTTCAAGTTGAATCGCCTCAAGGTTCAGATAATCTCTAACCACTTCAAGCTCCTTTTCTAAAGACACTTTTTCGAATTGATCGAATTGAATAGAGAACCTGAGTAGGTCCGATAAATGAGTGATGGAATCTCTTGCCTTTTCAGAATCCTCCACAACAAGTGACCGAATGTTATTTAGGCTGTTGAAGATAAAATGTGGATTGATCTGTGCTTTAAGAGCATTTAGCTCCGCATCCTTCACAGATGTAGAAAGTTTCCAGCGCTCGATCTCCATCTCTCGAGTTCTTTGCAAATACTGATAAGCGAAGTAGATCGCTGACCAGCTCATGAAATAAATGGCAAAACTACTTACAAAGCTCAAAAGGAAGACCAGAAGCTTACTTCCAGAAAAAGAGTTCATACTTGCCGCCCTGATCTTTGCTAATGTTTCTTCATCAATCCCATCCATTTTTGGTATACCAATCAATGCGTCTATGATACTTGGATCAGATGCTGCCATAATTCCAAAAATTCCAACCATTCCAATCAAAGTCAGAACAGACATGATTAAGCCTTGCATTAAACTGGCCAGAAAAACCTTAGGAACAAGTTTTGGGACTTTTAACTCCTTCCAATTCTTCTTTTTGACAAACCCTCGGTAGACATGGCTAATCAGAACTCCTAGTAAAATGGTAATCAAACCAAGTACTAATGAAGGAATAACTGGAAGAAACATGACCATGGCTAAAAAGCTGGTAAGCATTAAGCCTGTCCAGCCACCAAACTGCAATAGCCAATAGAGTTTAGTTTTATTCATGAATCAAAGAAAAAGGATTAATTGAAGACACTATCCCAGATTTGATTGAATGGTCTATAATGCTGATTAATTGATTTATGGCACTGCCGAGTATTTAAACTTGAATAACCATAAGGAAACAAGTTATAAGGAACGACTAAGAATACAGGCGCTTGAGCAAGAAAAAGATGAAAGGTTAAAAATATATACTCTATACAATCGTTGTTTGTGGGAATCTATCTGGTCTATTGTGATAGATTTGTGGATAAGTTTATATTAGCGTTCAAATTTCACCTGAGCATTAGGAAACGATATTAAAATGAAAACTAGAGTGGGTCAGATAAAAGCAAGTATTTTGGGCTTAGCTGTTATGATTTCAGCAAGTTCATGTTCTATACTTGGAGGTGGTAAGGATAAAGTTAGTTCTACTACCGGGGCAGAATACGGCACTGATAAGAGCGTATTAGGGTTCCAACCTTATGACGATCAGGAATTGCCAAGCCCTCCAGGAATGGTATTTGTTCAAGGTGGTCGAACAATTTTAGGCTCTTTTGAACAAGACCTTTATGGCTCTAGAGACAATATTGAAAGAACAGTAACCGTAAATTCATTCTTTATGGATGAAACAGAGGTCAGCAATAAAGACTGGAAGGAGTATGTATATTATCAGTACAATCCTCAACCGTTAAGTATTCCTAGAAATACTGAATTAATTGATCCTGATGATCCAGATAATGCGAATCTAAGCTCTCCTCCTGAAGACTGGAGGCCAGATTACACAGGTCCCACACACAGTAGAAGCAACCCACAAGATTATGAAGATATTGTCCCTAATGACCAAGTTTGGGCGAGCGACTTCTCATTTAACGATGTATATGCTGAAAATTACTACAGCAACCCTGGCTTTAATAACTATCCTGTCGTTGGTGTAAGCTGGAGACAAGTTGCTGATTATTGTAAATGGAGAACTGACTTCGTAAACCTGAGAATCATTTTTGATATGGATTATGATCAGCTTCCACAGGCTTTTCTAGAGGAGTTCATAATAGAAGATGAACAAACCGGTGATTTTCAATTGGCCATAGGCGGAACTCCATTAGGTGATATCAATGCCGGAGTGGGTCAAAGTATTGAGATAGCAGAGTTCGATGATTTTCAGCAAGAAGTGATTGAGTTTATTAACGAGCCTCTCAACAGAACACAGTTTATTGAAAGAGGAGTTTATCTGCCAGACTTTCGTTTACCAAATGAAGCTGAATGGGAATATGCTGCTAAAGCAACTGTAGGAACTGTTTATTTAGATGAAAATGAAGAATACGGCAGAATCTACCCATGGGATGGTCGAGGCGTAAGAAACCCTTATGGTAAGAAAAGGGGTGAGCTTCTAGCCAACTTTAAAAGAGGTAGAGGTGACTATGCCGGTATCGCTGGTAATGTTAATAATGATGCCTCCGTAATTCCTGAAGCCGTTGGCGGCAGAGAACCAAATGACTTTAACCTATTCAATATGGCCGGGAACGTCAGTGAGTGGGTTTTCGATACCTACAGACCGCTTTCTTTTGGTGATTTTGATGACCTTAATCCAGTAAGAAAAGATGGTACAAGTGACCCTGAAATAGATTATGGTTGGGAGACTCTTGATACAGAAGATAGTATTTCGGCCAATCAAAACATCGGTGAGTATAGATCATTGGTGAACGATAGAGCTAGAGTATATAAAGGTGGATCTTGGAAAGATGTGGCCTACTGGATGGCTCCTGGTACAAGAAGATACCTAGATCTAGACAGGTCTACCAATACCATTGGTTTCCGTTGTGCAATGATTTCCATTGGTACCGCACAATTAGACCAGTCTAATGGTTTATTTGGAGGAGAAGAATAAACAATAAGAATTAAAAGGAATAGAAAAGGTGACCAAATGGTCACCTTTTCTATTTAACACCAGATAGAACTGCAATACTTAAGCTTTCTAATGATTGTTCTGATAACACCTGAGCACAAGCAATTAAAGTAGAGCCGGTCGTGAGGACATCATCGACCAAAAGGACTTTTTTTCCATGAATATCATCTGAACCTGAAAACTTAAAAAGCTGACAGACACTTAGAATTCGACTTACTTTATCCTTTTTAGTCTGAGAATCTATATTCTCTGTTTTAACTAATGCATGGTCTAATAGATCCGCATTTAGGACTTCTGAAAGGCCTCTACCAAAAGCTGCGACTTGATTATACCCTCGGCTTTTTATTTTTTTTGGATGAAGAGGTACAGGGACTATACAATCGAATGAATCTGAAAAACCATTCAGCAATAGTTCATGCCCATACCATCTGCCAAAAACCTCCCCTATATCCGGGTTATCATTATACTTCAGTTCATGGAGCACCTTTTGCATTATTCCATCCTTAATAAAGTAGGTGTAAACTAATACATCCTTTATTGGAACTATCCCTTCAAACTTATCCTTGAATAAGTTCCGTTCATCTTGATAAGTATTGGCTTTAGGAAGATTGTAATGACAGCTAGGACATATATATTTGTTCCCTTTCGGTAAAGGTTTCTGACAAGCCAAACACAGCTCAGGAAAAATGAGCGAAATAAAATCAGTCCAATAAGTGCCGATAGACATTGTTAACAATATAATGAAAATATAAATGAGTATTGTTCAAAATTTTAATGATTACAGAGCAAGAATGAATGATAAGATCATGGGCTCTGAGAATAAGGTCCTCAAGCGAATCTTTAATTTAGACACTAATGCTTTTGCTGAAGGGGCTTTAGATATCAAAACCAAAGAAATTGTGGGCTTAGCTTGTTCACTCGTTCTCCGCTGCGATGATTGCGTTAAGTATCACTTAGGCAAGTGTCACGAAATGAAAATGACCAAAGCAGAAATAATGGAGGCTTGTTCGATCGCTAATTTAATTGGCGGAACCATCGTTATCCCTCATTTAAGAAGGGCCGTAGAATACTGGGAAGTACTGGACCAAGAAAGATAATATGTATAAAAAAGACCTTGAACTTCAGGTCAAATGGGCAAAGTTAATGGCATCATTAGCGAAGACAGTTGGTAAACGGCCCAAAGACCTCAATAGTATTTTATTCCTAATAGGAGTTCAAGAATTAGGAAAAGGTCCTATTAACTTCACTAAGGAAGAAAAACAAGACCTCATGCATATCGCTATTTGTAAAGTGTTGAGCTTTTCAGGCTATTATGAGCTTGATGGGCTTGATTCAGAAGGATGGCCTCATTGGAAGCCGATCAAGAAACTTCCCAAGTTTGACCTTTTAGACCAAGAAAAGCTTTTGAAAATGCATATTCTCGAATACTTTGAAAAAGAGTTTGAACTAAAAATCGAAATATGAAAATCATTTCTTACAACGTAAACGGTATAAGAGCCGCCCTCAAAAAGGGTTTTCGTGAGTGGTTGGAAAAGGAGTCTCCCGATGTTCTTTGTATCCAGGAACTGAAAGCTCAGCCGAACCAAGTTGAAGACTTTTATAGCGATTTAGGTTATGAAATGTTCTGGGAAAATGCCGAGAAAAAAGGCTATTCTGGAGTCGGTATTCTTACTAAGCAAAAACCGCTTCACGTGGAACATGGTTGTGGAAATGAAACCTACGACCGAGAAGGAAGAGTGATCAGGGCTGATTTTAAGGATTTTTCAGTAATGTCCGTTTACATGCCTAGTGGAACCAGCGGAGATATTCGACAAGATTTTAAATATGAATGGTTAGACTTCTTCTATGACTATGTAAAGGAGTTAAGAAAAAAGGTCCCAAACCTGATCATTAGCGGAGATTACAACATAGCTCACACAGAAATTGACATTCACAACCCTGTTTCGAACAAAAAATCTTCCGGATTCTTACCAGAAGAACGCGAATGGTTGACCAAATATGTC
>CBFIDS010000071.1:0-24487 GCA_965661435.1 Roseivirga sp. | reverse complement strand
CCTAGATTTCCTCTGAACGGCATTCTGCTTTTCGATCTTTTCGAGCCTTTTCTTGAGAACTGTGATCTGATTCCGGATCATCCTTCTATCCGTTTCAATCTCTTTCTCACCAGCACCGCCCCGTGTACCTGTTCCACCTCTTTGTCTTTCTAAGTGGGTCCACATACGGGTCAGACGGGGTAACAAATATTCAGATCGAGCCAATTCAACCTGAGTCTTTGCTTGAGCTGTTTGTGCCCTTTCCAAGAAAATATCTAAGATCAATAAACTTCGATCGTAGATCTTGACCTTGAGTTGCTTTTCTAAATTTCTTAATTGTGAGGGCGTAAGGTCATCATCAAAGATCACAACACCAATATCTTCAGCTTTAACAAATGTCTCAATCTCTTCTAGCTTACCCTTACCGACAAAAGACCTGATATCTGGCTTATCTAATTTTTGAGTGTAAGATTTTACAGTATCGAGGCCTAAGGTTTCTGCCAGAAAGGCAAGTTCATCTAAATAATCGATGACTGTTTCTTCTGGTTGATCGCGAGTGACCAATGCTACAAGTACTGCCTTGTTATTTTTCTGTTCTAAAGTGTCGAATCCTGCCATAAAACTTAGTGCAAGTTACCATTAATCGAATCATTTGTGAAACTCATCTTTAATGATGGTGTTTGAACGAAAAATTCATATTGAACATTAAATTCAAGCTAATTTTGGGACATAATACAATTTTGAATTACCATATTTGAACTGTTAAGATGAAAATTATAGAAACAGGGTTTAATGGCCTTTATGAGCTAGAGCCAAATGTATTTGGAGATGCTAGGGGTTACTTTTTTGAATCATTTAGAAAAGAGGTCTATCGAGACCTAGGAATAGAAGAAGACTTTATTCAAGACAATGAGTCCTTTTCAGTGAAAGGTACCCTGAGAGGATTGCATTTTCAGGAAAACCCTCATGCTCAGGCTAAATTGGTAAGAGTAGTTAAAGGGAAGGTGCTAGATGTTGCTTTGGATATTAGAAAAGACTCTCCCACGTATGGCAAGCATCATACAGTCTTACTTGAAGCAGAGAAACATAATATGTTTTTAGTACCTGCGGGTTTTGCACATGGCTTTATTGCGCTCGAAGATTCTGTTTTCTTTTATAAATGTTCAAACTACTACAACAAAGAATCTGAAGGAGGAATATTGTGGAACGACCCTGCACTCAATATTGATTGGGGAATTGAGAATCCAATCGTTTCAGAAAAGGATAAAGAATTACCTAACTTTAGCGTTTATCAACAAGACCCTTCGTTTTGAGCATATTCTCATTTCTAAAAGGTAAGAAACATCAAAAGCCAGACATCGGTTATATAACAACGGATGTCCATTCTCACTTAATTCCAGGCATAGATGATGGAATACGTTCAATTGAAGAAGGCATTGATATCTTGCTTGAGATGGAAAACTTGTGCTACAGGAGAGTAATTACTTCTCCGCATACCGCATGGGGGACTTATGACAATACTCCTGAGAGCATTACAAATGGCCTCATTAAAATGAGAGCCGCCATTAAAGAAAAAGAAATCAATATTGAGTTAGAAGCTGCATCAGAATATTTTCTCGATGAGCATTTTATGGAGAGGCTTGATTCCAATCAAGAATTGCTGACTTTTGGAGACAATTATGTTTTAATAGAAACTGGGTTTATCAATGAACCCTCCTGAATTGAAGGAAGCAAGCTTTCAATTAGCAATGAAAGGTTATAAGATGGTTTACGCTCATCCGGAGCGATATTTATATCTTTTAGATAATTCTCAGCTTATCGAGGAACTTTTAGACCGCGAAATCATTTTTCAATTGAATGCCATTTCACTTACTGGTTGCTATTCCAAGCCTGTACAGAAATTAGCTGAAAAGTTTATTGATATGAAAGCAATTAGGATGATAGGTACCGATTGTCACAATATGATGCAATTTAACCTCCTTAAAGAGGCTACTACAACAAAGTATTGGAAAAAACTATTAGATCTAGAGCTGTTGAATAATCAGTTATAGTATGAAAGTATTTGTTACCGGAGCAACCGGCTTATTAGGAAGCTTCATCTGTAGAGAGTTGCTTCAGCAAAATCATCAAATCAGAGCTGTCAAAAGGAATTCAAGTAAAATGACCTTACTTGATAATATTCAAGACCAGATTGAATGGGTTATTGGAGACCTAAAAGACACCGCCTTTTTAGATGACGCTCTGCAAGGAATTGATGCCGTTATTCATGGTGCTGCTATTGTTTCGTTCGATAGACGTTATGAAGAAAAAATGTATGAAGTGAATGTCGTAGGAACTGCGGACCTTGTTAATTCTTGTTTGAAATCAGGAATTGAGAATTTTCTGCACATCAGTTCGGTAGCAGCAATCGGCAGAAAACCAACTCAAAAAGGACTTACTGAGAAGGATAGATGGGAGGGTACAAAGTATGACTCTATCTACGCAAGATCTAAACACCTACAAGAACTCGAAGTTTGGCGGGGAGAACAAGAAGGTTTAAGGGTAAAGATCATTAATCCATCTGTTGTTTTAGGTCCAGGTCTTTGGGGAAAGAGTGGAAGTACCTCTGTCTTCAATTGGGCTCATGGCGAAAACAAGTTTCACCCTTCAGGTGATGTCAATTATGTAGATGTTCGTGATGTTGCTGAAATCGTAGTTAAACTCATTGAATCTGATATTGAAGGTGAAAGATTTATAGTGAGCTCAGACTCCATCAGCTATAAGAAGTTTTTTCATGTCCTAGCTCATGCGTTCGATAAGAAACCTCCTAATACCCCAGTAAAACCATGGATGACCAAGGTTGCTGTTGCACTGGAATACCTTAGATCTCGTGTTACTGGAAATGAGGCTTTGATCACAAAAGACACAGCAATGATAAGTAGGTCTAAATTCCATTTTCATAATGAAAAGGTGAAAAAAGCTTTAGATTTTGAATTCAAAAGTTTGGAAGAAACTGCTGAATGGACTGTTAAGGAGTTGAAAAAAAGACATGATCTTTGAATCAACTTATTCTACCAAATACAGAAAATCAGAAATTATTGAATGTTCATTATAGATTTAATGTTCGGTAATTCGTACTTTAAGAAAACCGATTGACATAAATGCAGGAAGATTATCCGAGTAGAGAAGAGGAACGAGGGTTGATCAGTAAGTTTGAAGAACTTCTCAAAAACAAAGGTTTTCATTTTTTCGACATAGAAGAATACGAAACTATTATAAACTATTACCTCGAGCGCCTTCAGTTTGGTAAAGGTCTAAAAGCCTGCAATATGGCCTTAGAACAATACCCTTTTGGCATTGAGGTCATTGTTCTTAAATCCCAATGTCTAGTAGGTAAAGAGAAATATGACGAAGCCCTAAAAGTCATAGAAGAAGCCGAAAATCTTCACCCTAACGATATTGAATTAAAGACTATTAAAGGCAATATCTTCTCCATTCTTGGAGAATTTGAAAAAGCTGTTCAGATCTTGCTCTCTACAGTAGATGATGCCGAGGATAAATCTGAAGTTTTCTATAACATCGGCCTAACCTATCAAACCAATGGCAAATATGACGTGGCTGTAGACTATTACAAAAAAGCCATCGAAACGAATATCAATCATGAGTCGGCTTTGTATGAATTAGCCTATTGCTTAGACGTCACCGGAAAGCTAGAAGACAGCGTAGCTTATTATAAAGAGTTCATCGACAGAGACCCATATTCTGCTTATGCATGGTACAATTTAGGCATCGTTTATAACAAGCTTGAAAAATTTAATGAAGCAGTTAAGGCCTATGACTTTGCTTTAGTCATTGATGATACTTTCTCTTCTGCTTGGTTCAACTTAGGAAATTCCTATATGAACCTCAAAAAGTATGCTGAAGCCTTAGAAGCCTATAAAAACACACTAAGCAATGAAGGGCCTTCGGCAGAAGTATATTGCTGTATAGGTGCTGCCTACGAAAAAATGGAGCAGTACGAATACGGCATAAAATACTATAGAAAATCTTCAAAGATCGATCAGTTCTATGAAGACGCTTGGTATGGTATAGGATGCTGTCTATCTTCTCAAGAAAAATATTATGAAGCCATTCATTTTTTGAATAAGGCTTTGAAACTAGACCCTGAAAATGCGAATTATTGGGTAGCTATTGCGACTGCAGAATACAACATAGATAATGTGGTGTCTGCGATAGAAGCTTATCAAGAGGCAGTAATACTAGAACCTATCAATACCGAGGTGTGGTTAGACTGGTCTTTTATTCACTATGAACAAGGTGAAATGCTAAAAGCTATCGAGCTGATGGAAAGGGCTTTAGAGGAAGTTTCAGACGATGCTGAGTTACAATATAGAATGGTTGTCTATCAAATCTCAGCAGGACATTACCGAGAGGCCTTTACTTATCTAGAAAATGCTCTAATTTTGGACTTTGAAAAACACGAAGTCCTCTTCGAGTTTTTTCCAAAACTTGAAACGCAAAAAGCGTTGTTCAAGATTATTGATCAATACAGAGACAAAGACTAAATGCATTATTTTTTGACTGATGTGCCCGAAAGGACACAGAAACCTCGCGACAAAGGATTTACTATGGCCATGGACAAAGGCTTGAGCGTTAGACAAGCTGAAGACTTCCTGAGTGTTAGTGGTGAATATGTGGATATCGTTAAATTAGGTTGGGCTACCTCCTATGTTACCCCCAATTTAGACGAGAAACTAAACGTTTACAGAGAGGCAGGCATTCCTTTCTATTTCGGAGGCACTTTATTCGAAGCTTTTATTGTAAGAGATCAATTTGACGATTACAGAAAGGTTCTCGATAAGTACGATATGCCTTTTGCAGAAGTATCTGATGGCTCCATTGAGCTAGACCACGACAAGAAATGTGAATACGTTTCTAAACTGGCCGAACAGGTTACTGTACTTTCTGAGGTGGGCTCTAAGGATGCTGAGAAGATCATTCCTCCATACAAGTGGATCGAATTGATGCAGAAAGAACTTGATGCCGGTGCTTGGAAAGTTATCGGTGAGGCAAGAGAAAGTGGAAACGTTGGCTTATTTAGATCTTCCGGAGAAGTCAGATCAGGCTTAGTTCAAGAGATTCTAACAAAGATTCCTTTTGAGAAGATCATCTGGGAGGCTCCACAAAAAGCACAACAGGTTTACTTCATTAAGCTAATTGGATCTAACGTGAACCTGGGAAACATTGCTCCTGAAGAAGTGATCCCTCTAGAGACATTAAGACTTGGTTTGAGAGGAGATACTTTCGACCATTTCTTGAATGGTAAATAATCATGCAGAAATTTATTGATTACCTACTCCTCTATCTAAAGGGCATAGCTATGGGTAGTGCCGATGTGGTTCCTGGTGTTTCTGGGGGAACTATCGCATTCATCACGGGTATTTATGAGCAATTACTAGATAGTATCAAAAGTGTTGATATAATTGCCTTGGGGTATTTAAGAAAGTTTCAGATCAAGGCACTTTGGGAGCATGTAAATGCAACCTTCCTTTTAGTTCTTTTTGCAGGAATAGGAACCAGTCTTATCACTCTAGCTAAGGTTATCACGCACTTATTAAGTGCAAACCCAATACAGGTTTGGTCCTTTTTCTTTGGACTTATCGTTATTTCGGCATTAATCATTTTAAGAGAGATCAAGAATTGGAATTTCACTGTGATCCTATCCATCCTAGCAGGATTTATAGTTGCATATTTCATCACCTCATCTTCTCCTGCTGAAACACCAGAGGGAAAATGGTTCTTGTTCATTGCAGGTGCCGTAGCCATTTGCGCTATGATCTTACCAGGTATCTCAGGTGCTTTTATACTACTCCTATTTGGTAAGTATGAATATGTCTTGAATGCCATCAAAGATTTTAAAGTAGCTGATATTCTGATCTTCGGATTAGGATGTATTGTTGGCTTACTAAGTTTTGCTAGAGTAGTGAGTTGGCTCTTCAAGAAATACCATAACATTACAGTTGGGGTACTTTCTGGATTTATGATCGGTTCACTCAACAAGGTCTGGCCATGGAAGCAAGCTGTAGAAACTTATGTTGATCGTCATGGAGATATAAAACCGCTTTATGAGGTGAATGTCTTGCCCAATGACTATGCTCAAATTACTGGCGCAGAACCACATTTTCTTGAGGCATTGGGCTTTGCAGCAGGTGGCTTCTTATTAGTATTATCAATAGATCGATTAGCAGCATTCTTAAACCCTAAAAATTGATATGAAACGCTTTGGATTGATTGGCTACCCATTGGGTCACTCTTTCTCTAAAAAGTATTTCACAGAAAAATTCGAGAAAGAAAATATCACGGACTGTGAATATGAGCTCTATCCTCTCGAATCTCTAGATGAACTGCCTAATTTGATTAAGTCGGTCAAAGGACTGAAAGGACTCAATGTTACCATTCCTTATAAAGAGCAAGTCTTAAAATTTCTGGATGAGATTGATCCGAAAGCGGAACAAATAGGCGCTGTAAACATCGTTAAAATTCAGGGTAAAAAACTCATTGGTTTCAACACAGACTACATAGGCTTTAAAGAATCCCTTATCAAATTTATTGGTTCGAATCCGATGCCTGAAAAAGCCTTGATCCTTGGAACAGGTGGTGCCTCGAAAGCTGTAAAAGTAGTCTTAAAAGATCTCAATATTGATTACAACATAGTCTCTCGAAATCCGATAGAGGATCAAATCAGCTATGATTCACTCAACACTTCAATACCTCAACACCTCAACACACACAAACTTATAATCAACACCACCCCTCTAGGAATGGCCCCTAAAACCGAGTCGTTGCCAGATCTTCCTTACCAATTACTAACAACAGATCATTTCTTATATGATCTTGTTTATAACCCAATGAAGACAGCCTTTATGCAAAAGGGAATCGATGCCCACTGTTGGGTAAAAAATGGATTGGAAATGCTCTACGGTCAGGCAGAGGCCGCTTGGAAGATTTGGAATGATTAAAATGCAGAGATAGTAAACTCAAACTTCAGAATAGATGTTAGTTTTGAATTATGGACTTCCAAATCACTTCTGAATACCAACCCACTGGAGATCAACCCAAGGCTATTGAAAACCTAAAAAAAGGAGTAGATGCTGGAGAGGCGTATCAGGTGCTTTTGGGAGCCACAGGTTCAGGGAAAACCTTTTCTATTGCGAATGTAATTCAAGAAACTCAGCGACCTACTCTCGTACTCAGTCATAACAAAACTTTAGCCGCTCAGCTTTATGGAGAGTTCAAATCATTTTTTCCTAACAATGCAGTTGAATACTTTATCTCTTACTACGACTATTACCAGCCTGAGGCATTCATCCCTAATAGTAACCTCTATATAGAAAAAGATCTATCGATTAATGAAGAGATCGAAAAACTGAGACTAAGCGCTACTTCTGCATTGCTCACGGGAAGAAGAGATGTAATAGTCATCGCTTCCGTTTCCTGTATATATGGTATTGGAAACCCAGAAGAGTTTGGTAAAAACGTAGTCAACCTACAGGTGGGCGACATCGTCTCTAGAAACCAGCTTCTCTTTGCTTTTGTTGATATTCTTTATAGTCGAACTGAGGCAGAATTTAAAAGAGGGACTTTTCGGGTCAAAGGAGATACGGTAGACATCTATATTGCCTACGGTGACTTTGCCTATCGAATTTATTTCTGGGGAGATGAAATAGAAGCTATTCAGATGATCGACCCAGAAACTGGGAAAAAGATCTCTGATGAAAAGATCATCAAAATCTTCCCTGCTAATCTCTTTGTTACTGGCAAAGATTCCCTTCATACTGCCATCCATGACATTCAAGATGAATTGGTTGAAAGGGTTTCTCAGTTTGAAGAAGATAGAAAGTTTTTGGAGGCCAAACGTCTTAAAGAACGAACAGAATTCGATCTTGAAATGATGAGAGAACTAGGTTATTGTTCTGGTGTAGAAAACTATTCAAGGTATTTCGATGGAAGACAAAGAGGCCAAAGACCCTTCTGCTTATTAGATTATTTTCCTGACGACTACCTTTTGGTCATCGATGAAAGTCATGTCACACTACCTCAAGTTCGAGCCATGTGGGGAGGAGACCGATCACGAAAGGAGAATTTAGTAGAATATGGATTCAGACTCCCTTCCGCTTTAGACAACAGGCCTTTAAAATTCGATGAATTCGAAGCCATGACCAGCCAAGTGATCTATGTTTCTGCAACACCTGGTGACTATGAGTTGAGTAAAACTGAAGGTGAAGTCGTTGAGCAGATCATCAGGCCTACGGGGCTATTAGATCCGATGATTGATGTGAGGCCTAGCGCTAATCAGATCGATGACCTACTTGAAGAAATTGACATTCGGGTGAAGAAAGAAGAGCGAGTGCTTGTCACTACACTCACCAAACGCATGGCGGAGGAACTTACAAAATACCTCGAAAGAGCAAATGTGAAGGTCCGTTATATCCACTCAGAAGTAAATCCATTAGATAGAGTGGAAATTCTTAGGGAATTGAGATTGGGCATTTTCGATGTACTCGTGGGTGTTAACCTTTTGAGAGAAGGTCTGGACCTGCCTGAAGTATCTCTTGTCACCATCTTGGATGCCGATAAAGAAGGATTCTTGCGAAACCAACGTTCACTCATTCAGACCATAGGTAGGGCTGCCAGAAATGAAAATGGCAGAGTAATCATGTATGCCGATAAGGTGACTCGTTCGATGCAAGAAGCCATTGACGAAACTAATAGAAGGAGAAACATTCAGATCGAGTATAATAAAGAGCATGGAATCACTCCAAAGTCAGTTAAGAAATCTAAGGAGGCCATCATGAATTCAACAAGTGTTGCGGACTCAAAGAAAAACAAGAAGAAATACTATGCTGAGCCAGAAGAATCTTCAATGGCTGCCGATCCAGTGGTCGCTTACATGAGTAAAGCAGCTCTTGAAAAGACCATTCTAAAAACTCAAAAAACCATGGAAAAAGCAGCGAAGGAACTAGACTTTATGGAGGCTGCTAGACTAAGAGATGAGCTTAATGAGTTGAAAGAATTATTAGCGAAAAAGAACTAAGCTGACCTCCTTTTTTACTTCAATATTATTTCCAGTTTTCTTAAGTTTAATTTTACTAGGGCGAATTATTTAAAGCCGATGCCTCACACACAGGGCAAGGTTGAACCCTTGGCTGGAAATCTTAGTCCCTAAAAGCCTTCGATATAAGCACATGAGCAAATCGAGGCATTTGGGTTTTACCCTATTTGTCTAAAACGTCATTCTAAGGTTTATCCTCTACAGAATGGCGTTTTGTTTTTTACAAAATTTCAATCGATTTCCAGTTTTTTGAATAAAGTAGGGTAATTTCTAAACCTAAATTAGACTACTTTACAAAATATTTATGCTCCTGGTTTATTTTTCAACCTAATACGAACTGATTTATGACAAAAAAATGGATTCCGGGCTTTGTGGTCTTAATTGCTTTGGCCCTTCTTTCTCTATTGGATACAGGCACTATCAGTGGCTTGGACGATCCAAATATTAATGGCGCTGATACAGCATGGATGCTTGCAGCCACGGGCTTGGTTTTACTTATGACGCCTGGTCTTTCCTTCTTCTATGGAGGAATGGTCAATAGAAAAAACGTGATCTCAACCATGTTACAGAGTTTCATCTGCATGGGTGTGATTACATTAGTATGGGTAACCTTCGGATTTAGCCTTGCTTTTGGAGATTCTATTGGCGGATTTATAGGAGACCCTAGAACATTCGCGTTTTTTAAGGGTGTAGGTGCCGCAACTCAGCCAGATCTAGCGCCTACTATTCCATTCGTGTTATTCGCTTTATTTCAAATGAAATTTGCGATCATCACTCCAGCTTTGATCACCGGAAGCTTTGCAGAAAGAGTTCGTTTCTCAAGTTTCATGTTATTCATTATACTATTTAGTGTTTTCATTTATAGCCCTTTGGCTCACATGACTTGGCATCCTGAAGGTTTCTTGAGACAATGGGGAGTCTTAGACTTTGCAGGAGGCACAGTAGTCCATATGTCTGCAGGATTTGCGGCAATTGCAGCCGCAATTATTCTGGGTAAAAGAAAAACTCACGGCTCAGCCCATAAGCCTTACAATGTACCTTTTGTATTACTCGGTACCGGATTACTTTGGTTCGGTTGGTTCGGGTTTAACGCAGGCTCGGCACTAGGATCAAACGGTTCAGCTGCCTTGGCATTTGCCACAACTACTGTGGCATCAGCTGCTGCTATGCTAGCCTGGGTATTGTATGATGCCGTAATGGGCAGAAAAGTTTCGGGCATGGGTGCTTCCATCGGAGCTGTGGTAGGTCTTGTTGCAATTACCCCAGCTGCAGGTTTTGTCACAATTGGCCAAAGTGTATTCATCGGAGTTACCGCTGCTATTGTATCAAATATTGTTGTTTATTATAAGAACAAAACGGGCATTGATGACACATTAGATGTATTCCCATGTCATGGTGTTGGTGGTATCGTTGGAATGGTGCTGACAGGTGTTTTTGCTCAAGAGGTTGGTTTGATCTATGGGGACACAACAACCTTCCTAAGACATATTGCTGCAGTATTCTTGGTAGGCGGATTCACATTTGGACTTTCTTACCTTTTCTTTAAAATAACAAATGCTATCATCCCAATGAGGGTTACTGATATCGCTGAAGAATATGGTTTAGATATAACTCAGCATGCAGAAAGCATGTCTAAAAGCACTACACCAGAACAAATTGCTCAAATGGTAAAGGAAGCATCCCCCAATAATTAAGAAAATTAAAGTACTAACCATAAAAAAGCCAAGGTGAATAATCACCTTGGCTTTTTATTTATAGACTTAAAGGGCAATTACTTGCCTTCATTATATCTCTTATTGACTTCATCCCAATTAATCACATTAAAGAAAGCCGAAATGTAATCAGGTCTTCTATTTTGATAGTTCAAGTAATAAGCGTGTTCCCAAACATCAAGACCTAGAATTGGATGACCTCCGCAGCCCACGTTTGGCATTATTGGATTGTCTTGGTTTGGAGAAGAGCAAACTTCTACTCTACCACCCGGGTGCACACATAACCAAGCCCAACCAGAACCAAATCTAGTTGCAGCAGCTTGCGAAAACGCATCCTTAAAACCTTCGAAAGATCCATAAGCCTCTTTGATTGCATCGGCTAAATCTCCTATCGGTTCGCCTCCACCGTCAGGAGACATAACAGACCAGAATAAATTGTGGTTGTAGAATCCACCACCATTATTTCTTACTGCACCGTTATCACTATTATTTTCTAACAGATCTTCAATGCTTTTGCCTTCCATATCAGTGCCTTCAACCGCACCATTCAATTTGGTTGTATATCCAGCATGATGCTTACCATGGTGAATTTCCATAGTTCTTGCATCAATGTGTGGTTCTAGTGCATCGTATGCATAAGGTAATTTCGGTAATTCGAATGCCATATTATTTGATTTTACGTTTTTAAAAAATGTAACATTTATCTCAATCGAGCGAAAAATTGCTTTAACAATTGCTCGCTCTCTAGTTTCAACAAATCTGAACTAACTTCTGTTCGTGGATGGAGTATTTTTTTAGGATGAAGGCTATAACCACGCTTTTCATCATTAGCTCCATAAACCAGTTTTCCTAGTTGGCCCCAATATAGAGCTCCTGCGCACATAACACATGGCTCCAAAGTAACATACAAGGTACATTCATTGAGATACTTACCCCCTAGGCTGTCGAATGCTGCGGTTATCGCGAGCATTTCTGCATGAGCTGTTACATCCGTCAGCTGCTCTGTCATATTATACGCTTTGGCAATGATTCTGTTCTCAGCAACTACAACAGCACCTACTGGTACCTCCCCTTTATCAAAGGCTATTTCTGCCTGTTTCAGAGCCTGCTTCATAAAATGCTCATCGGAATGAATACTTAATCCCATATCTCTGTTTTCAATTCAATATTAAACTCATTTGCTAAAACTATTACTAAATTTGCCACTCATTTTTAAGAGAAGAATATGCTAAGATCACACAACTGCGGAGAATTAAGAGAAGCACATGTTGGACAAGAGGTGACCTTATCTGGTTGGGTTCAAAAGATTAGAGATAAAGGTGGCCTATTATGGGTTGACTTAAGAGATCGTTATGGAATCACCCAATTAACTTTTGAAGAAGGAAAAACGAACGCTCAGTCCTTAGAAATCGCGAGGAAATTAGGAAGAGAATTCGTGATCCAAACTCAAGGCAAAGTAGTTGAGCGTTACTCTAAAAACGATAAAATAGCTACGGGAGCTATAGAAATAGAAGTCCAAAGCTTAAAAGTTTTAAACGCTTCAAAGACTCCTCCTTTTGTGATTGAAGATGATACTGATGGAGGTGAAGAACTAAGAATGAAATACCGCTACCTCGACTTAAGAAGAAGCACAGTTAGAAAAAAACTTGAGCTGAGAAGTCAGCTAGCAATTGCTGTTAGAAACTATCTGGCAGAGCAACAATTTGTGGAAGTTGAAACACCCGTTCTCATTAAATCAACCCCCGAAGGTGCTAGAGACTTTGTAGTTCCTTCAAGAATCAATGAAGGTGAATTCTATGCCTTACCGCAATCACCACAAACTTTCAAGCAATTATTGATGGTATCTGGTTTTGATAGGTATTTCCAAATTGTGAAGTGCTTTAGAGATGAAGACCTTAGAGCCGATCGCCAGCCCGAATTTACTCAGATAGACTGTGAAATGTCTTTTGTAGATAGAGATGATGTTTTAGATACTTTCGAAGGGATGACCAAGCATCTTTTCAAATCTATCAAAGGAGTTGAATTGGAAGACTTTCCGAAAATGAGTTACGCGGATGCCATGAGTAAGTATGGTAGCGACAAGCCAGATGTCCGTTTCGGAATGGAGTTTATTGAACTAAATGATGTATCTCAAGGAAAAGGATTTAACGTTTTCGATCAATCAGAACTGGTTGTAGGAATCTGTGCTAAAGGTTGTGCCGAATACACTAGAAAACAATTAGATTCTTTAACTGACTTTGTAAAAAGACCTCAGATTGGAGCAAAAGGTCTTGTGTACGTGAAGTGCAATACCGATGGTTCTTTCAAATCTTCCGTAGATAAGTTCTACTCTCAAGACGATTTAGCAGCTTGGGCGAATAAAGCGGATGCTGAAGCAGGTGACCTGATCCTAGTACTCTCCGGAAATACTTCAAGCACAAGAAAGCATATGAATGAACTTCGTTTGCATATGGGAAATGAATTAGGCCTAAGAAATTCTGAAGCTTACAAACCACTATGGGTAGTTAACTTTCCATTATTGGAGTGGGATGAAGAGACAGAGCGTTTCCATGCTATGCATCACCCTTTCACATCACCACTAAAAGAAGATCTACAGCTATTAGACTCAGATCCGGGTAGCGTTAGAGCCAATGCTTATGACCTTGTCATCAACGGAGTCGAGATCGGTGGTGGTTCCATTAGAATTCACGACCGTGCGACTCAGCAATTGATGTTCAAACACCTTGGATTTACTGAAGAAGAAGCTAAAGCTCAATTCGGATTCTTAATGGATGCTTTTGAATATGGGGCTCCTCCACACGGTGGTATTGCCTTTGGTTTCGATAGACTTTGCGCTATGTTCGGTGGTTCAGAAACCATCCGAGACTATATTGCCTTCCCAAAGAATACCTCAGGCAGAGATGTAATGATAGATTCTCCTTCCGTTGTTAGTGAAGACCAACTAAAGGAATTAGGATTAGGCCTTCTCAAATAAGGCCTTATTGCCCAAGCAAATGCTATTATTTGTAACTTCGGTCGTCAATGTCAAAAAGTTTTAAACTTACTCCGAAGTTCTACAAAAGACTGAGTCTGATCTTAGCCATTATACTTTGGCTGATCGTCTCTTTGCTAGATGTTCTTCAGCTATTGGCATTTAAGAGTGGTGTTGACCTAGAAATTAGTAATGAGGCTTCACTTCTACTACTCAATTTTTTCTATGTTTTTGTTTTCATTTTCTATCGCCTGAGGATAAAAGAGGAAGAAAGCGGAAACTTTATAGACCTCCTTTGGCGAGTCTTTGCCACTGGTTTAATAGCTACAGTAATTTCTCTGGTCTTTAAGCTATTCTATTCTTCAATTTCAGGAACTGCTTTAGCCGAAAATGAATTCCTCAAGATAGTCTCGGATGACATCACGAAAGGGATCATAGCAGCTTTTCTGATCTCAACTTTTATTGTCTGGAAGAAGTTGATCTTATATCAAAAATCTAAGCGCCTTGTTATTTCTTGGAACGCTTTTGAATGGTTTGTAATCGCATCAATCTTCTTTAACCTAACCGGCTATGAAATAGACTCAAGCCTGATCTTTAACATACTCTATGGAGCCTCAGCCATTATGGCTATCATTCTTTCAGGAAATTTGAAATGGGTTGCTTATTTGAATTTTAAACAAAAGTGGAAAGCCATTTTATTGATCATTCTGATCACGATCTACATTTTCTATTTCTTTGCTGAGCTTTATGTTCCACCTGCAGAATCTGTAGCATTTTTAAATTCTATAGACAGTCTATTCTTTATAGTCCTATTTACATTCATACTCTTCTACAGTGTTTTCTCACTTCTGGTGATCCTGTTTAACCTTCCAACTTCTTCTGTGTTCGAAAGAAAAATGGAAGAGGCCATCAACTTTCAGCGATTGAGCCAATCTATCCAAAGTGGTGAAAGTGAAGACCAGATCTTCGAAATTCTATTGAATAGCTCTATGAATGCCGTTTATGCTGATGCCGGATGGATTGAAGTTAATCGCGAAGGATATGATTCAACTCATTATATCAATAAGAACATTGGTAGAGATAGCATCAATCAGATCAAGGAAGAGCTTTTCAAAAGTAAGAATAGAACAGTCATCAAAAATCCTCTGAGCAGTTCTGATTCAAATACAGACAGAATTCTTGTGACACTCAAGAAATCTAATTTCAAATCAGTTTTTGTAGTACCCATTTCTGTTCAGAATAGTGTGGTGGGATTTATGTATTTGTTAAATGAAGTAGCAGAGGGTTTCAATAAAGAGATGATCAACATCATCAACACTTTTGCCAGTCAGGCAAGTATTTCTGTTGAGAATGTTAAGCTAATGAGCGAAGCCATTTCTAACGAGAGATACAAAGAGGAACTAGACATTGCTAAAAGAGTTCAAAGAGCATTACTTCCAGAAAAACTTCATAGCAATGATAAATTCAATATTCATGCCTTTACAATTGCAGCAGCTGAAGTAGGAGGTGATTATTACGACACTTTTCAATTGAAGGATGACAAATTTGCGCTGGTCATTGGCGATGTTTCTGGAAAAGGCACCTCTGCGGCTTTTCACATGTCTCAGATGAAGGGTATTTTTCAATCACTGGCTCAATTAGATCTACCTGCCGATGAATTTTTAGTAAGAGCTAATAGAGCCTTAAGCGAATGCTTAGAGCGAACCTCATTCATTACACTTACTTTCTTCATTTTAGACACTACCTCTAAAACCATGGAGTTTGCTAGGGCAGGTCATTGCCCAACTTTATACTTCAATAAAAGCAAGAACGAAGCAGAGTATTTTCAAAATAAAGGACTGGGTTTAGGTATCTTAAGAAATGACTCTTTTAAGAATTTTATTCAGGTAAACACTTTAAAGTTTGATAAGGATGACATACTCGTGCTTTACACAGATGGTATCTCTGAAGCAAGCAATGAAGCAGGAGATGAATTCGGTTTTGATAGATTAAAAACCCTTTTAGAAAAGAACTCTCATTATGATCCTGTAATGATTCAAAAGATATTTATAAGCAAGCTTTATGAGTTTTGCGGAAGCAGAGATTTAGATGATGATTATACCATGGTAGTGATCAAGTTTAAGTGAAATACGTTAGATAAAAGAAGATGATCGACATTAAAAAAGAGCAAGAAAACAATTACCTGTTAATACACGTAGAAGGAGAGGCAGATGCAAGTTCAGCCATAAACCTTGACAATATTATACGGGAAGCTTTTGATGAAAGCCACCAGAACATATTGATCGATTGTACTAATCTCAACTATATCTCTTCTGCAGGACTTGGTGTATTCATGTCATACATTGAAGAAATCTCGACCAACTCAGTCAACTTTATATTATTCGGACTATCAGAAAAAGTGATGAAGGTCTTTGGCATCCTAGGACTAGATCAACTGTTAACAATTAAAAAGACTAAAGAAGAAGCAACAGCATTACTCAATGGCGTATAGTTTTAACATACCGAGTAGCAAAAACAAACTCCGTCTCATGCGGAAGTTCGTCACGGAAGTATTGAACGAGCATGAGATCTCAGAGATCGAGATCAATATGATGGTCTTGGCTGTAGATGAGGTATGTGCCAATGTCATCATTCATGGACTTCAATCAAACCCTTTGGAAAGCGTTCGCTTAGACATCTCATTTGACCAAAAAGGGGTTTGGTTTGACATTGTAGATAAAGGAGATGGATTCGACATTATAAATTATAATGAGCCCAAGATCGAAGACTTGATCAAGAAAAAGAACAAAGGTGGAATAGGTATCATGCTGGTCAGAAAGATCATGGATGAAATCCAGATCAAATCAACGAAAGAAGGAAATACACTTAGATTATTTAAAAAGATCGATCATATCTAAGGATGAAAAAGCTGTTATTATTAGGGTTCTTCATACCCTATTTTTTGTTCTTTCAGACATCTATTTTAAAGGCACAGGTCATTGTTACAATAAATGGACAAGAAACTTCTAAAGAGGAGTTTTTGTATGCTTTCAATAAGAATCGGAATAAAGA
The DNA here is from genome assembly GCA_965661435.1 of Roseivirga sp. GTDB lineage: Bacteria > Bacteroidota > Bacteroidia > Cytophagales > Cyclobacteriaceae > Roseivirga. The sequence continues at coordinate 7,683 of CBFIDS010000071.1, read as the reverse complement.
TGAGCCTATAGTTCTAGATTCACTTGAAAAATATCTCGAACAGTTCATCAATTTCAAATTGAAAGTAAGGGCAGCCAGGGCAGAAGGATTCGATCAGTCTGAAGCTTTTAAAAAGGAACTTTCAGGGTACATATCTCAAATCAAAAAACCCTACCTACAAAGTTCAGAAACTCAAAATGATTTATTAATAGACATCTATAAAAGGATGCAAGAGGATATCAATGCATCACATATTCTCATTAAAATCTCACCCAACGCTGAGCCTTCAGATTCTCTAAAAGCTTATAGGTTCTTAGATAGTTTAAGAACCACAATTAATTCGTCAGTTGAATTTGAATCTCTTGCTCAAAAATATTCGCAAGATGGCAGTGCTCAAAATGGAGGTAATTTAGGATGGTTTACTGCACTTCAAATGGTAGGTCCTTTTGAAGAAATGGCTTACCTAACGCCAGAAAATGAAGTGTCAGAAGTCGTAAGGTCTCAATTCGGTTATCATTTGATCTTTGTCAATAAGAGAAGGCCCAATCAAGGAAAAGTAAAAACTTCACATATATTTTTTACAAAGCAGAGAGGTAGTGAAGAAGCTATGCAGCGTGCGCAAATGGTTTATGACTCACTTAAAAGAGGTTCTGAATGGGACAGAATGGCTCGATTATATTCTGATGACAAAGGCACTAGTGACGATGGCGGTAAATTACCTTGGGCAAGCTTAAAACAACTTCCTGATGACTTTTTAGAAATCGCTTACTCTATTGAAGGTTCTGGCGAATATAGCGCGCCCAAGAAAACATCATTCGGCTGGCATATCATCCGATTAGATGAGACAAGGCCTTTGGAGCCTTTTGAAGTCATGAAAACGGAAATAGAAGAGCGCTTAAAGCGAATGGGAAGAAACGTTCTTCAAGAAGAGCAAGTAATTAAAAAACTCAAAGTTGAGAATAATTTCAATTTCGGTCCTATTTCACTCGACAGCCTGATAAAAACGATATCCCAAAGATCTAAAGACGAAATTAGAAGTGGTATTCTACCCACTTTCACCTTATTCCAACATGGTAATAAAACTGTTTCAATAGCCGAATTCTTAAACGCAATCCCTGGTGATCAGATCAAATTTTCTCCTCAACAAATAGAGAATTTTTATACAGAATTAGAGAAGGAAATCATTTTTAATTATGAAGATTCAATCGCTCCTAGAAAGTATCCGGAATATGGGTTTTTAATGAAGGAATATGAAGAGGGGCTTTTGCTTTTTGATATCATGCAGGAAAAAGTGTGGAATAAAGCAACCATCGACAGTATAGGACTACAAAATTACTACCAAGACAATCTAGAGAGATATAGCATAGGTGAACAATTAGGCTGTATAGTGATAGAAATTACAAATAAAAGCGTAATTGATAAGATCAAGGATTTTCAACCCGCCACCTTGAGTTTGAATAAAAGTATGGATTCGTTGCAGAATTGGCTGAAAATCAACGGCCTGGATGAGTTAAAAATTGCTAAAAGCAACGTCTTAGCTTCTGAATTCTCTAATTTTGAATCAGCCAAAGGAAATCTTGGTCAATGGGTTATTACTGAGACTCCGAATAAGATCTACTTGCCTATAGTTTTTGAAGAAGCTGGTATCCTGCCTTTAGATGAGATCAAGGGTGAGGTTATGGTAGACTATCAAGAAATGCTTGACCAAGAATGGATCAAAGTGATGAGAAAATCAGTGAAGATTAAGATAAATAAGCGCGTTTTAAGAGAAATAGCTGGTACTTGAAAAGAATCTATTACATAGCGATTATAATTTTGGGGCTCACTTCCTGTGAATATCTCATGAATGACCCTTCATCTAATAGCACAAATAGTGAGACACTAGTCGCCAGCGTAGGCAACTCTTACTTATTCGAGGCAGACATTTCAAACTTAGTATCTCTAAACACATCTTCCGAAGACAGCGCAAGAATTACAGATCAATTTGTTCAGAATTGGATTCGAAAAGAACTTTTAGTTCAGGAAGCGAACGAGAACATTAGAATCAACCAGACTGCAATTGAAAGAAAAGTAGCCGATTATAGGTATACATTATTGTCATATGAATATCAGAAATTAATGATTGAGCAAAACTTAGATACTGCTGTAAGTAATGATGAGATAATAGACTACTATATGGAAAATCAGGACAATTTTGTCTTGAGACAAAACATATTTCGTGGCAAATTCATGAAAGTAAGTCAAGAAGCTCCCAAGAAATCAGATATCAGAAGATGGATCAAATCAACCAGAGATCAAGATTTAGAATCATTAAGGGAATATGCCATTCAATTTGCTGACAACTATTCGCTAGAAGATTCAACATGGTTAAGATTTGAAGATGCCCTTAAGAATTCGCCCTTCTCAACCGTGACTAATAAGATCCAATTCTTAAGGTCTAACCAATACGTTGAAGAAACAGATTCTCTATATCTTTACCTTCTTAAAATTGAAGACTACAAAATTTCTAATGAATTATCACCGTTAGAGTTTGTGAAGAGAGATATTCGAAATATCATTTTGAATAAAAGGAAAGTGGAGTTGGCCAAAAACCTAGAAAATGAGGTTTTTCAAAAAGCAAAAGAAAATGAAGACTACAAGATATATCGTTAGTGGGATAATACTTATCACTTTAGGTTGTATCAATCTTAATGCACAACAAGGAGAAGTTGTGGATAAGATCATTGCTAAAGTAGATGATAAAATCCTTCTAAAAAGTGAACTCGAGTCAGCATATCTCCAATTTTTAAGTAGCCCTGATGCCGTACAATTCAATGGAGATGCTCGCTGTGCTATACTGAAGGATATGATAGATAGCAAGATAATGCTAGCCATGTCAGAAATAGATTCAGTTGACGTAAATGCCCAAAGAGTTGACTACGAAATGGAGAGTAGGGCTCAGCAAATTATGCAAAGATTCGGCTCTGAAGATGGAATTAGAGAAGCTTATGGCAAATCTTTAGATCAGATCATGGAAGAGTTAAGGCCAAATATTGAACAGCAACTGCAAATTCAAGAACAGGAGAATTCTGTAGTTTCTGATGTGGTGGTTACGCCAAAGGAGGTTAGAAAATTCTTCAATAATATACCCAAAGACAGTCTTCCACTTTATTCTACTGAATATGAAATTGGAATGATCATAAAGAAGCCTGAGGTTGACGATGATGTTATCCAAAATTTGAAAGATCAACTAAGGTCCATCAGAGAAAGAATTATAAATGGTGAAAGCTTTGAAATTGCGGCAACACTCAATTCAGATGGACCAAGCGCAAGTAATGGTGGAAACTTAGGTTTTAATAAGAGAGGCACAATGGACCCTGCATATGAGGCAGCTGCATTGTCACTAAAGCCTGGAGAAATATCAACACCTTTCGAGTCAACATTCGGTGTTCACATAACTCAATTGATTGAAAAGAGAGGGAATGAATATAATAGTAGACACATTATCCTTATGCCAGAACCAAATGAGGAAGACATTCAAGACGCTTCTAATTTCTTAGATAGTTTAAGAATGGAGATCTTAAGAGATAGCATTAGCTTCGAAGAAGCTGCCAAAGAGTATTCAGATGATGAGAATACTAAAGTGAATGGTGGTTTTATAGCTGGCCAATTTGGTTCTCAAAGAGTACCAGCCAATGGCTTAGAACCTGAACTTTACTTTGAAATCGATAAGATGAAGGAAGGCGAGATATCAAAAGCTCAAACCGTTCTAGTAGGTGAAGATCAAGTTGCCAGAATTCTATACTTTAAAAAGAGATACCCGCCACACCGTGCAAATCTCAATGATGATTACGAAAAACTAAAAGCTGCTACCATTCAAACCAAAAAAGCGCTAGAACGACAGGATTATCTTCAGGAAAAAATGAAAGAAGTCTATATTGACGTAGCGACCGAATACAATAGATGTGGCATAGTCAATAATTAATAAATATGAGCAAAACTTCAGATGTGGCCTTGGCCGATAAATTTTTCGAAGACTTCAACAGGTTAAAAACTGAAATCTCGAAAGTAATCATTGGTCAAGAAAAAGTAGTTGATCTCCTATTAGCTTCCATTTTCTGTCAAGGACATAGCCTATTAGTTGGTGTACCAGGCTTGGCCAAAACCCTTTTGATTCAAACCATCTCTTCTGCTCTTGATCTAAGTTTTAAAAGAATTCAATTTACGCCTGACCTGATGCCTTCAGATATATTAGGGGCAGAAACAATAGACAAAGACAGGAACTTTAAATTTATTAAGGGCCCTGTCTTTGCAAATATCATTCTTGCAGATGAGATCAACCGTACTCCACCTAAAACACAGGCCGCTTTATTAGAGGCAATGCAAGAGTACTCTGTGACTGTTGCTGGTCAACATTTCAAGTTAGATAGACCATTTTTTGTATTAGCTACTCAAAATCCAATAGAACAGGAAGGAACTTATCCTTTACCCGAAGCACAATTAGATAGATTTTTATTTAACATCACTCTTAACTATCCAAACTTTCAGTCGGAAGTAGATATAGTTAAAGGAACCACTAACGATGAGCAAGTAACCGTCAATCATGTTTTGAGTGGTGAGGAAGTAATCAACTATCAACACCTTGTTCGAAGAGTGCCCATTGCTGATAATGTAATTGAATATGCAGTAGATCTAGTGCACAAAACTAGATATGAAAGCGAAAGAGCTCCTCAAATAACTAAAGACTATATTGAATGGGGTGCTGGGCCTAGAGCATCTCAAAGCCTAGTAATGGCTGCGAAATGTAATGCATTGAGCAATGGCAAATACTCTCCTGACATCGAAGATGTTCGAGCCGTATCAAAGCCTATCTTAAGGCACCGGATTGTTAGAAACTTCAAAGCTGAAGCTGAGGGATTAACGATTGATAATCTGATCGATCAATTACTGTAATCGTAAAATCCCTTGCCTGATTTTCTCCCATAATGGCCTGCATCAACTTTTTGCTGCTGAATTCTTGATGGCCTAAATTTTGAATCTTGATGGAAGGCATTGAACATTGACTCCGTCACTGAATAATTTGTATTGACACCTATGAGGTCCATCAATCGAAAGGGGCCCATCTTAAATCCTGAAGACTCAATTAATCTGTCAATTCCTTTTATATCAGAGACACCTTCTTCAAGAACTTTTAAACCTTCTACATAAAAGTGCCTTGCAACTCTATTTACAATGAATCCAGGAGAATCTTTAGCATGAACAGGCGTTTTGTCCAAATCATTCGCTAGTTGATAGATAGTGTCAGCAACTACATGATCAGTTGAGGCGCCTGAAATCACCTCTACCAACTTCATAATATGAGCAGGATTAAAAAAGTGCATCCCAACGAAGTTTTCAGGCCGCCTAAGACCTGCAGCAATTCTTGTGATCGGTATCGAAGATGTGTTAGATGCTAGAATAGTGTTTTCAGAATTGATCTCTTCGAGTTTTTTAAATAGCCCTTGCTTGATCTCAAGATTTTCAACAATAGCCTCAATGATTAGGTCAGCAATAATCTCACTATCCTTGTTACAGAGACTGATATTGTTTAAAGCCAGTTCTTTAATAGCCTCAGTAACTTTCCCTTTTTCGATTCCTTTTAGTAGATTCTTTTCAATATTAGAAAAGGCTTTATCTAACATGCTAGTGTCAATGTCAAAAAGTAAAACCTGAAAACCTTTCATAGCACAAACCTGAGCAATTCCTTGCCCCATGGTTCCTGCACCAACAACTGCTACTTTTTTAATTTGCTCTACCCCTATCATAATGAATTAAATTGCTTCAGGAATCGAATATCATTTTCGGTGAACAACCTGAGATCTTTAATACCATACCTTAACATGGTAATTCTTTCGATTCCCATTCCAAATGCAAAACCTGAATATTCCTTTGAATTGATTCCGCAGTTTTCAAGTACATTCGGATCAACCATTCCCGATCCGCCAATTTCTACCCAACCTGTATGTTTACATATATTGCAACCATCACCATGGCAGATCTGACAAGAAATGTCTATCTCAGCACTAGGTTCTGTAAAGGGGAAATAACTTGGCCTAAACCTGATCTCGGTATCCCTATCGAACATCTCTTTCACAAAATGATAAAGCGTTTGCTTCAAATCAGCAAATGATACATTTTTATCAACATAGAGTCCTTCCATTTGATGAAAGACACAATGCGCTCTAGCAGATATTGCTTCATTCCTGAAGACTCTCCCTGGTGACAGTGTTCTTATTGGAGGTTTTTCATTCTCCATTACTCTGATCTGTACACTTGAAGTATGTGTCCTTAGAGCAATATCAGGGTCCTTCTCTATGAAAAATGTATCCTGCATTTCACGTGCCGGATGATTCTCTGGGAAGTTAAGGGCAGTAAAATTATGCCAATCATCCTCAATTTCAGGACCATTGGACACATTAAAACCTATACGTTCAAATATCTGAATGAACCTATTCCTTGTAGCCGTAAGGGGGTGTATTGAACCAAATTCGGATGAAACAGGCGGTAATGTCAGGTCAGGATGTTCTTCACCTTCCGAGTTTCCTTTACTTAAGTTATCTATAAGAGATTGAAATTTTTCTTGAGACTGATTCTTCAGTTCATTTACTGCTTGTCCGAATGCCTTCTTCTGCTCATTTGGAACGTTCTTGATCTCAGAGAATAAATCAATTAGAACATTCTTCCTTCCAATAAACCTTTGTCTATACTCTTCTAGTTGTGCTTCAGAATCGGCAACATAAGAATCAATTTCTTGAGACAGCTCTTTTATACGATCATTCATAGACAAACCCTTATTTCAAACACAAAAATAACATCTCTATACTATTAAGTATCCTATATACACTATTTTTGATTATGCAAAAGAATATTCTTGTAACGGGTGGCGCGGGATATATCGGTTCTCATGTGGTGGTTCGTCTTCATGAAGAGAATTATAATCCAGTCATTCTTGATAATTTTTCTAATTCTGAAAAGTCTGTTTTAAACCGACTCAAAGAGATCACTGGAAAAGAATTTACCTTATATGAAGGTGATATTCTTGACTCAACACTGCTAAAAACGATCTTTGATAAGGAAAGTATAGATGGAGTTATTCATTTTGCAGCGAAAAAAGCTGTGGGAGAATCCGTTGAAAAACCTCTAGAGTATTATAATTGTAATGTAGTAGGCTTATTGAGCGTGCTTGAGGCTATGCTTCAAGCGAGTGTATTAAATATGGTCTTCTCATCCTCCTGCACAGTTTATGGTCAGCCTGATGAATTGCCAGTAACTGAAGAGTCTCCTAAAAAACCAGCAAACAGCCCTTACGGTAACACAAAACAAATTGGAGAAGAAATTATAGAAGACACTGTTCTGAGTGGGCAGCAGCTCAAGTCTATTGCGTTGAGGTATTTCAACCCTATAGGTGCGCATCCAAGTAGCTTAATTGGAGAGCTCCCATTGGGTGTGCCTAACAACCTTGTTCCATTCTTTACCCAAACAGCGGCAGGACTTAGGGAAAAGCTTACAGTTTTTGGTTCAGACTACGATACTCCCGATGGTACTTGTATTAGAGATTATATACACGTGATGGATCTGGCAGATGCCCACGTTCAGGCTCTCAATAAGCTTGACAGCATCAATCAAAATTCTCACTTTGACGTCATCAATATAGGTACTGGAAGAGGAAATACTGTTTTGGAGGCT
>CBFIDS010000070.1:0-6350 GCA_965661435.1 Roseivirga sp. | reverse complement strand
GTCTTTCAACACGGAAATATTCCTATCACAAAGGTATGTTGACATCCATATAAAAGACCAAGAGAAGTGAACAAAATCCACGTTTTTCGCCTTTAATCGTTATAACATATTAAACATGTGGAGAAAAATTATTGGAGCAGCTATTGGAATCATCTTACTTACAGTAGCTGTTGATGTGGCTAAAACATTGATCGACAATAACACCCGCCCTACTTTTGAGGTACCTAAGCAAATTAAGACTGTTTTTACCAAACCAGTAATCAATGGTGAAATACCTATTATCGTCAACGCAAATGGTAACCTTGTGGCAAGTAGAAAGGTAGAGATCTTTGCCGAAGTTCAGGGGATTTTTAACGAGACTAATAAACCTTTCAAATCAGGTGAATCTTACCGCAAAGGTGAAACCCTGATGGATATTGAAAGCCGTGAATTCTATACCAGCCTTCTGGCACAAAGATCCACTCTCTATGACCAGATCACAGGAATGATGCCCGACCTTAGGTTCGATTACCCTGAATCATTCGATCACTGGCAAGCATACTTAAGGCAATTCGACCTCCAAGAAAACCTTAAGCCATTACCCGAGCCTATCAGTGAAAAAGAGAAGTATTTCGTAAATGGTCGTCAGATCGTTACCACCTATTACAACATCAAGAACCTAGAGGAACGCTACAGAAAATACCACCTAGAAGCTCCTTTCGATGGGATCTTAACAGAAGCAACTGTGAATCCGGGTACTTTGATCCGCTCGGGTCAAAAACTAGGAGAGTTCGTTTCAACATCAGATTTTGAGTTAGAAGTAGATGTGAATCAGGAATATATCAACATCCTGAAAATAGGGAAGAACGTAAAGCTCACTGACCTCGAGGGTGAAAATGAATACATAGGTACAGTAAGAAGAGTGAATGGCAGATTAGATCAAACCACTCAGACCGTTAAAGTCTATATTGGTGTTCAAGGCGCTGGCTTGATCGAAGGGATGTATTTAGAAGCGAACATTGCAGCAGAGTCGGAAAAAGATGCCATTGAGATCCCAAGAAATCTATTAGTGAATGAAAATGAGCTATTCGCGGTAAAGGATGGAAAACTGGTAGTGATGCAGGTTAATCCTGTATACTTCACTGATGAAACGGCTATCATTAAAGGTTTAGCTGATGGAACTCAGATCCTAAGCCGTCCACTACCCGGGGCCTATGAAGGCATGTTGGTTCAGGTCACTCCAACCACTGGAAACATAGAAAACTAAGTCATGAGAAAAATCATATCCTACTTTATTAAATACTCAGTAGCGGTTAATATTCTCATGATCGCTATCATCATTTTTGGAGCCTTGGGCATCCTTAAAATGAAATCATCATTCTTCCCCTTGAATGAATCAAAGATCATTAATATTTCGATCACTTATCCTGGTGCTTCTCCTCAAGAGATAGAAGAAGGTATCGTGCTCAAAATTGAGGACAACCTGAAAGGTGTGGTAGGAATTGACAGGGTTACCTCTGTCAGTAATGAGAATTCTGGAACAATCACCGTAGAAACGGAGAAAGGCCGTGATATTGACGTCATGACCCAAGAGGTCAAAAATGCCGTTGACCGTGTTCCTGGCTACCCTTCTGGTATGGAACCTATTGTGGTGAACAAGACTGAAAGCACACGACCTACTATTTCTTTTTCATTGAGTGGTGAGAATGTCCCATTAAAGACTTTGAAAGAAATAGCACTGGAGATCGAGAATGATATGCGTGCCATCGAGGGAATCTCTCAAGTATCTATTTCTGGGTATCCTGCAGAAGAAATAGAAATTGCGGTGCGTGAGAAGGACTTGCTTGCCTATAACCTGACTTTCTCAGAAGTAGCTCAAACAGTTGCCCGAGAAAACATTCTCGTAACGGGTGGTAATATCAAGACCGACATCGAAGAATACCTGATCAGAGCTAATTCTAAATCATATGTTGCAAAAGAACTGGAATTCTTGGTGGTTAGAGCGGAGCCTACGGGAAAGGTCATCCGATTAAGAGATGTTGCTACGGTAAGAGACAGGTTCGCTGAGAGTCCGAATGCCAGTTTCTTCAATGGAGAACCCTCTGTAAATATCAGCATTAGCAATACCAACGATGAGGACTTGATCTCAACTGCGGAGAGTGTTAATGAATATATAGCCAATTTCAACCAGCGCTACACCAATGTTCAGCTGAAAGTGGTCAGTGATGCCAGTATCACCTTAGTCCAAAGAACTCAACTGCTGACAGAGAATGCCTTGGTTGGAATGGTGCTAGTACTCTTTTTCCTTTCTGTATTCCTCAATACGAGATTGGCCTTTTGGGTGGCTGTAGGTTTGCCTATTGCCTTTTTAGGGATGTTCATCTTTGCCCCAGGGTTAGATGTAACGATCAATGTTCTTTCCTTATTCGGGATGATCATTGTGATCGGTATTCTGGTAGATGATGGTATTGTGATCGCAGAAAACATTTATCACCATTATGAAAAGGGTAAAAGTAGAGTTCAGGCAGCTATAGATGGAACCATGGAGGTGATCCCTCCGATTGTCTCAGCCATTTTAACCACCATTTTGGCCTTTAGTACTTTCTTGTTCTTAGATGGTAGAATCGGTGAATTCTTCGGTGAGGTATCGGTAGTGGTACTATTGACCTTGACCATTTCATTGATCGAAGCATTGATTATTCTTCCAGCTCACATCGCTCATTCTAAGGCTTTAGTAAAAGAAGATAAAAGTAAGAAGACAGCTCTTGGAAGAGTCTTTAGCAAGCTAAGAGAGATCAATAAAATTGGTGATGCCATCATCAATTTCTTAAGGGACAAGACTTATGCTCAAGTCCTTCGATTTGCACTAAGAAACAGATTCTTATCACTAGCCATTGCTTTTTCACTGCTAATACTGACTGTGGGATCAATAGGTGGTGGACTGATCAGAACTACCTTCTTCCCGCTTATTGCGAGTGATCAGGTCAGTATCACTTTAAGCATGCCAGAAGGAACGAGTGTCAGTATCACAGATTCAATTCTAACAGTGATCGAAGAGAAAGCCTGGGAAGTGAACAAAGACTTCACTGCCAGACAATCTGACAATCAAGAGGTCATTCAGAACGTCATTAAAAGACTCGGGCCTGGTACAGCAACAGGAAGCTTATCCATCAATTTATTACCAGGTGAACAAAGAGACTTTGCCTCTACTGATGTAGGAAATGCCATTAGACAAGCTGTAGGCCCTGTTTATGGGGTCGAAGCGCTTACTTATGGTGGTGGTAGAAACTTTGGAGGAAGTCCGGTATCTATCTCTTTCCTAGGCAATAACATTGAGGAACTCAAGGCGGCCAAGAATGAGATCAAGGCTAAAATGGAAGACAATGGAATGTTGAAAGACATTACTGATAATGATCCACAAGGAATCAAAGAGATCAATATCAAGCTTAAAGAAAAGGCTTACTTACTGGGCTTGAATACCCAAGATGTGATGAGTCAAGTACGTTATGGATTCTTCGGGTTTCAGGCTCAGAGATTTCAAAGAGGGCAAGATGAGATCAGGGTCTGGGTTCGATACGATGCCAAAGACAGGTCCAGTATCAATGACTTAGATGAGATGAAGATCGCTGCTCCAGACGGTTCACGTGTACCTTTCTCAGAGATAGCCAGCTACACCATCGAAAGAGGTGAGATCGCTATCAATCACCTAGAGGGTAGACGAGAAGTTCAGATCTCTGCAGACTTAACAGACCCAACAGAATCTGCTCCAGACATTTTAGCCGACCTTAGAAACAATGTCATTCCTCCTATTCTCGATAAATATCCATCTGTCACTCCTCTATATGAGGGACAGAATAGAGAGCAGAAGAAATTGACTGATTCGGCAGTCACCGTAATACCTATCATTGTTTTCCTCATCTACATGACCATTGCATTTACTTTTAGATCATATGGTCAACCCCTACTCCTTCTTTTACTCATTCCTTTGAGTTTGATAGGTGTAGCTTGGGGACATTATATCCACGGCTTCCCGATCAATATCCTTTCATGGCTAGGTATCATAGCGCTGATAGGGATTATGGTGAATGATGGATTGGTACTTATTGGTAAATTCAATAGCTATCTCAAAGATGGTATGGAGTATAGCGAAGCCCTTTATGAGGCAGCTAAATCTAGGTTTAGAGCCATATTCTTAACGTCCCTTACTACCATTGCGGGACTTGCTCCATTGATCTTAGAAACCAGTAGACAAGCTCAGTTCCTGATCCCTATGGCCATTTCCATTGCCTATGGTATTGGAGTAGCCACGATACTTACCTTGGTGGTTCTTCCGATCTATCTTTCTTTGGCCAATTCGTTCAAGGTAAGTACCAAGTGGCTGATCACAGGGAAAAAGATTCCTAGAGAAAACGTTGAAAGAGCTGTTTTAGAACTAAATACTGAAGTCAATGACTAGATATATCACCTTAACAGTTTTCTGTTTACTTACAGCCCAAGTCACTGCCCAAGTACTTAGCAAAGAAGAGGCTATACAGATCGTTATGGAAAATAATTTCGATATACGAGTAGCCAATAACGATCTCGAAATTGCTGAGAACAACACTGGGATCCTCAACTCAGGTTATCTACCTACACTCAACGGAACCGCAGGCATTACCTATAATTCGGATAATTTGAATGCCCAATTTCAGGACGGTCGAACTACCGAATTAACAGGGGCCCAGTCAGATAGCAGAACAGCAGGTTTATCACTCAACTATGTGCTTTTCAATGGTTTCAATAGAAAGTACAACATGGAGTTGAATCGCGAGAATCTTAACCTGAGCCAATTGAATGCACGTGCTATTTTGGAGACCGTTATGCTAGATCTTTTCACCGCCTATTATGATGTTGCTAGAAATGAGCAGACCATCAAAACACTCCGTGAAACGCTGGATATCTCTAAAGACAGGCTTTTAAGAAGTGAGTACGGTTATGACTATGGTCGAAATAGTAAACTAGATGTAACCAATGCACAAGTGGATGTCAACACAGATAGTATCAACTACCTCAATGCCACGCAAAGCTTAGCCACAGCACAAAGGAACCTTAACTTGATCTTAGGTCAAGAATCGCTGACTATGATGGAAGTGGACACCACATTGAATCTTAAGGGCCTGAAAGATTATGAAGCTTTTAAAGAAGCGGTTTTAACACAAAACACCAATTTACTATCGGCTCAATCTGGTGTTAGACAAAGCCAATTATCTGTTAAAACCAATCAATCAAGGTACTTCCCCACCCTATCACTTAGTGGAAATTATAACTATCGCTTGGGGAATAATAACCAAGCCTCTTTTTTGGCCTCCAGTACCTCAACGGGACTGAGTGGAAGCGTTAATCTTAACTGGGATCTGTTTGACGGTGGCACTACGTCTGTGGCTACTGAGAACGCTAAGATCAATCAGATGAGTCAACAGGTATTGCTTGAGCAAACCAAGCAGCAGGTGATCATCAATTTTGAAAATGCTTGGAATGATTACCAGAACAAGGTCTTTATCGTCCAAGCTCAGCAAAACAATCTGGAAGCGAATCAGCAGAACTTTGAAAGGACGCAAGAGCAGTATCGATTAGGTCAGATTCCTTCATTAGACTTTAGAACAGCGCAAAGTAATTTACTCAGAGCACAAACTGATTATATCAATGCTCGCTATGAGGCAAAACTGGCGGAGTTAGTGATCTATCAATTGGCAGGAAGAATCCAAGAAGCAGAGTTTTAGGAGGAGAAGGCGGGAGCGGGAAGTCGGAGGCGAGAAGCGGGAAGTCAGAAGCTGGAAGCTGGAAGCGAGAAGCGGGAAGTCAGAAGCTAGATAGTACCCCATTTTCAAATCAACTCATCTTCAAATTTTCAAATTAACCACCCTTTTTCCCTAAAGGGATACCCAATCCAATGAATTAGAAATTAGAAATTTTCAATTAGGAATTACCATAAACCTTCAAATTGACACATTTTCAAATCTTCAAATTAACCACCCTTTTTCCCTAAAGGGATGCCCAATCCAATGAATTAGGAATTAGAAATTAGAAATTTTCAATTAGGAATTACCATAAACCTTCAAATTGACACATTTTCAAATCTTCAAATCAATCCACCCTCGTTCCTTAAAGGGATGCCCAAGCCAATGAATTAGGAATTAGAAATTATCAATTACGAATTACCCTACATCTTCAAATTGACTCATCTTCAAATTTTCAAATTGATCTACATTTTCAAATCTTCAAATTGAGGTCATTGCGAGGGAGGTACGACCACGGCAACCTGCCTCTCGGCAGACAGGTCTCCTTATCTGTGAGCAACTGCCTCTAGTGTAAGCGAGTGATAAGATTCTTCC